>JACQWV010000089.1 GCA_016209085.1 Elusimicrobiota bacterium | reverse complement strand
AACTCGGCAAGCGGTCTTTCTCCGCGTAACACAAGCAGATGAAAATGATTCGGCATCAGGCACCACGCCAGGCATTTGCTTCCGGTTTTATCCAAACCAGCTTCAAGCCGGGAAAGAAAATCCTTATAATCCCCGCTTTTTAAAAAGATTTTCCGGCGCTCTATCCCGCGCTCCATTACGTGATACAGACACCCGGCTACATCAATTCTTGCTTGTCTTGGCATATCTTGATTATACAATAACTAAATAACTAAACAACGTCCCCTCTAACTCCCAGGCCGTTCCGGATTCCTTCGCTCAGCATGGCGGGTCTGAAAAAAGACCCGTGATTAAAATAGGAATATAAAAAACAAATCAGAGAGACGCCCAGCAAAGCCAGCTATGGAACAGTTAAAACGTTCTTCGGAATCTCCCATCTCCTGTTTTTAACGGCGTGAACCGCAAAGAGAATTCCGGCAGATAGTATTGAAGAATTCAAAACAGTTATCTGGAAATAATACGGATTTCTGGTTAAGTCGGTAAAAAACAGAATCGGAGAAACAAAAAATGCCAGAGTCAGGAAAAAAACCGCAAAAATTCTGCCTGTCTTGGACAAATTATCCATTCTTGCTATTCGCTATTTGCTGGTTTCTACTTTCAGGATATTTACCCCTGTGAAATCCCGCTCTGCGGGAGACGCCGTCGGCGCCAATTTCACGGGGTGAACCCCGTATTTTTGTTTGAGCGCCTCGTAATTCCGTCTGGCAGGCTCAAAATTCGGGTCCAGTTCAAGCGCCCTCTGATACGCCTCCATCGCCTCCCTGGTTTTTCCCATGACAAACCTGACATTGGCTAAATTGGTATAAGCCTCCGGAGATTCGTGCATGTGTTTTTCTTTTTCCCTGTAGCATTTCCCGGCTTTCAGATGTTTCAGATATTCCTGTTCGGCCTTTTCCAGTTCTTTTCTGACGATGTGAATCTGCGCCCGCCTGTAATAATTGTAGGGGAAAACAGGATCCAGATTTTCGTAAAGGTTAAAACGCGCCAGAGCCTTGTCAAGAAATTCCTGCGCCTCCCGGGTTTTTCCCTGTCTGCTGAGATAGTCGTGCATCTTCATGTACAAAAGTCCGACCTGATGATGCATCTGCACATAATTCGGCGCTATCTCCCTGGCCTGCTCATAAGCTTCCATGGCTCTTTCAAAATCGTCCCTTGCAACTTCATTCTTGTCGCCCCATTCCGGCCTGTACTGTTTCGTCATGTTGAACCTGTCGTTAAAAACATTGCCGGTGAAATAATACGGCATGATGAAGTAAGGATTGTGCCTGTTGACTTTCCTGTAGTAAGTTATCGCGTCTTCCCACTTGCCCTGTTTGGAAAACGCTATGGCCATGTTGTGATACACGTCGGCTTTGAACCAGCCCCAGAAATAATACAAGGGAAGCAGCATTAATATTATCGCGGCAGGAACGGACAGTGAAACGCCTTTAAGAATGATTTTTGCGAATGCATATCCCAGGAAAACCACGACAGACAGAAGAACAATCCATCCTATCCACCACTGCAAAACGTCTCCGCCGACCATGTAAAGATTGCGGGGGCCCTGGAGTTTTGAAAACTCCCCGATAATCAGAAAACACGCGTAACACAGCAGAGCAAGGGCTGATATTCTCAGCATCCATAAAAATCCGTTATATGACGGAGACGCGCCGGATTTATCCGCGCTTAAATCGGGCTTTTCGTCTTTGTAATGCAGTTCCCACAAAGCATGCCCCCTGGCGAGGTTTATTATGATTCCGGGCAGAAGGCCCAGGTAAACCCCGGACGACACGAATCTCATGCTGACATCCACGAAATTGTGCGCAAGCATTCCGAGAAGGGCGGTTATGTATCCGAGAAGGTCGTAAGCCACGGGAGGCGGTCTTGAGCCTTTTAGATTTTTAACCAGGGAATTCAGGCCTCTCAGGCCCACAACCGTGACAAACGCTATGAGCCACAGGTAAAGCCCGAAACCGACGATTCCGTTATCCATCCACTGCTCTAAATGTTCGTTTTCAGCATGGTCGGTCTCGGTGTTGTGTTTCCCCTCTATGTGAAATATTATCGGCCTTCTGACAGCAGGATAGAGGACTTTGAATCCCCCGACGCCCGTTCCGAGAAATGGATGCGTTTCCACTATTTCCCACGTTGAAAGCCATGTGGCGACCCTGAAACTCACCGACGTCCATCTTTTGTAAGCAAAATATCCGACGAGCAGAACCGCCATGAGCGGTATTGACAGGGCTATGCCTATGAATTTCAGTTTATTCGCTTGAAATTTCTCCCGCATCAGAAAATACACGTAGATTATGATAAAGATGCACGATGAAATGCCGAAACCCAGCCATGCTCCCTTTGTCTCGGTGTAATAGAGGCAGAAAAGATCAAGCAGAACAAGCGGCAGAAGATAAACGGATTTTGTTTTCAGATACTGCGAGACTATTATCGGGAGTATGAGCACGAGAAAATTTCCGAAAAAATTGGGATTCCCGTAGGTGGAAAAAATCCTGCTGCCGAAAGCCCCTCTCCAGATGAAAGGGTCTATGCCCGAGCCGATGTTCTTGGGAGGAAAAAAATTTATGTCAAGCCACTGGATAAATCCGTATACGACCGCGATATAAGCGGTTATTATCAGTATCTTGGTGAGACGTTCAATAGCATTTACCGTAAACTCCCTGATGACCATGAGAGACACTGACATGTACAACGAATATCTGACAAAATCGTCCACGCTCGGGCCTTTATACGGGGCATGCACAAAAGAAATTATCACGTAGACGAGATAAACGAAAAACGGGGAAAGAAAGACAAAGTCCTCTTTTCTGAAAGCCCTTCTCCCTTCAAGCAGGAGGAGCGAAAGCCACAGCCCTATCAGAGATATTCCCCCCATCTGAATGAGAGTTATTTTTACCTGGGCGGAATCGTACGTCCTGAGATAAAACGCGTCCGATATGAGCAGATAAAGCAGAGGCAGCCACCAGAATATCGTTTTTCTGGCTGTGCTGACCCCCGGCGCGAAATGGATATCCGAGAACTCGGAAAATTGATTAATGTTTTTAGCCATATCTTGATAAATAGGCGCATAAAAAAATTCGCCTGAGTTTTTCGGAGTTATAAATTTTAAATTATGAATTCTTAATTGAGAATAATTCAAAATTCAACATTCAAAACTCATAATTCCCAAATTCCAACTGAAGAATTTGGGCTAACAACAGATTGAGCTTAAGATTGAGGTTGAGTAAGACTTTTCTTAACCTTAACCTGCTGTTCGTAGCCGAGGATGGGAGTTGAACCCACAACCTATCGCTTACGAAGCGATTGCTCTGCCATTGAGCTACCTCGGCAAAACAGCAGTAATCAGTAACCAAGTAACCAGTAACAGCAACTGCATAATATATATAATTTTAATATTCTATTATTATCGTCGGGAATTTGCAAATAACAAAAAAAAATTATATCATTCAACACTGAGCTTTGCAGAAATAATGGACACGTTGGAGGCTCAGATTTGGATTGGATGCAAGGCGCGACGAATGAGCATAGCGTTCGCTATGTGAGTGAGGAGCAACGCAGCCCGTCCCGCTTGAGCGGGACGAGGTCTCGCCCCAAAGGGGCGGACAGACGGCCAAATATGAGCCTCCCCTTTCCCGCAGGGGAAAGGGGCTGGCCGCTTTTTGGCTGCAACTGCGTCGCTTATCGCTTACATATCAAACGATATGCTCGCTCTGCGCTCCTTGCCCCGCATCATGTGCGGGGTCGGCTCAGCCAGCGTATCCATTATTTCTGCAAAGCTCAGTAATTCCAAAAAAATAAAACAGTTTGGAGGGTCGGCATATGACAGAAAATTTAAAACCCAAGCGCGAAGCATGGGGCACAAGAATAGGACTCGTGCTGGCAATGGCCGGCAATGCAACAGGTCTTGGCAATTATTTAAGATTTCCCGTGCAGGCGGCGCAGAACGGCGGCGGCGCCTTCATGATACCTTATTTCTGCGCTCTGTTGTTTCTTGCGGTTCCATTGATGTGGTGCGAATGGGCCATGGGTAGAATGGGCGGAGAAAAAGGCCACGGCACCACGCCCGGTATTTTTCCCCTTCTCTGGAAACATCCGCTGGCAAAATACATAGGCGCCATCGGAGTGCTTCTCCCGGTTGCAGTCGGAATCTACTACGTGTACGTACAATCATGGACTTTGGCTTACACCTTCTTCGCGGTTCTCGGCAAGTATGCGGGGATAGCGTCAAAAGAAGGAATGTCGCAGTTTCTATCAAATTTTCAGGGCGTAAATTCCGCCTGGGGAGTAAGCGAAACAGCATACGTTTTCTTTTTAGCAACCATGGCCGTCAATACTATTATACTCATGGGAGGAATACAGAAAGGAGTTGAGCGGGTCGCTAACTGGGGAATGCCCGTGCTTATTTTTCTTTCAATCATGCTTGTAATAAGGATTCTTACATTAGGCGCTCCGGACCCGTCACAGCCTGACAATAATGTCTGGAACGGAATGGGTTTTATCTGGAATCCTGATTTTTCCCAGCTTACGAACTCAAAGGTGTGGCTGGCTGCGGCAGGCCAGATATTTTTTACTCTCAGCGTGGGCTTCGGCATGATACAGGTTTACGCAAGCTACCTGCGCAGCAAAGACGACGTCGTGGTCAACGGCCTGTCCACGACAATGGTAAATGAATGGGGCGAGGTCATACTCGGCGGCACCATAGCCATACCCATAGCTTATGCATTTTTCGGACCCGTAGGCACGGTTGAGGTGGCGCAGGGAGGCGCCTTCAACCTGGGATTCGCGACCATGCCTTTGGTGCTGGACAGACTCCCGATGAGTTTATTATGCGGAACCTCCTGGTTTTTCCTGCTGTTCATTGCCGGCACTCTTTCACAGATAGCTTTAGTTTATCCCGGTATAACGTTCCTGCAGGACGAGCTCAAATGGAGCCGTAAAAAAGCCGTGGCTGTAATCAGCGCTCTGGTTTTCATCGCTGCTCATATACCGATACTCGGACTCAGAAACGGAGCTTTAGACGAAATAGATTTCTGGGCAGGAACTTTCGGAGTCGGGCTTTTCGCTTTGATGGAGGTTGTCATCTTTGTCTGGATTTTCAAGCCTGAAAATGCGTGGAAGGAAATAAACAAAGGCGCTCAAGTAAATGCGCCTAAAATTTTCCTTTGGATATTAAAGTATGTTACGCCTGTGTATCTGGCCATACTGTTTGCGGCATGGGCGATTCAACAGGGTCCGGCTGTTCTGTCTATGGAAGGAGTATCAGGCCAAGACGCGGCCTGGCGATGGGCAGCCAGACTGCTTTTACTCGGCATATTTGCCGTTCTTGTATTTTTGATACGCCGGGCATGGAAAAAGCAGGAGGTTTTGCCATGACATTCTGGGGATGGTTTTTTTTAATAGTGAGCTGGGGAATTTTGACCTATTTTACGGTCTGGTGCATGTACAAGATACTGAAAACTCCTTTTGAAAAGGAAGAAGAACCTCCGCGTACGGCATAGATTTATTGAGCTTCGCAAAGTTTGTTCAATGCTGTTTTAAGTCCGGTGTGCACCTGGCTGACTAATTCTTGCGGCCATTTATCCTTATCGTCTCTGAGGAAACTCGTCTTATCCACTCTGTTGTCAAAACGCGCTACAGGCAGATTAAACTCCTTTGAATCGGAAGTCACGGTAATCGTTCCCTTCAGGCGGGAATCTTTTTCCAGCCAATCCATGTCATCTACGCCGTAATCATTCATCATGACCTCAATCGGCACCCCGTGATGCAGAATTGAGCCCGGGTCGTTGGGGTCTGTCCTTGCCTGGTTTTTCCTTCTTGATTCTTCAGGAGTAACCCAGACATAAAGAACAACGGCTTTTTTAAGTATTTCAGGGGAAAGCTCGCCGATTGAATAACCATATCCGAACGGATGTTTCAAAGGCATTGAAGAGCCGTGCGGGCCGCCTCTTGCAAATTCCATGACTATTGTCTTACCTTCAAAAGAATCAGGATACGCGGCATGCTTTTCTTTAAGCATCTTCCGTGATTCCTGTTCTATGTTCCCGGCAACGGTTTTTCTTGCGCAGGCATCAAGTTTCGCCAGCCTTGGTTTTATCTTCGCTTTTTCTCCGGCCCTGTCAAAACGTTCCATTAAAAACATCCCCGATGATTCGGGTTTTGCGGCATTCTTTGCCATCAGGTCATCATAATCTTCATTTATCAAATGTATAAGGGTTCCCCAGTCATTTGGATTCTGAAACGGTCTGTCCGGAGAATGAAAAAACATTCTGTTCTTGCCGAGCTTGACAAGCTCCTCGTCAATTCTTCTCATTATGTGAACGTACGGGAAATCGTCCAGCTGGAGGGTCTCGCCTATGTGAAAATCCTTTCTGAGCGTTTCAGGCGGCAGATTTGCGAGGTACTTCCTAACTTCGGATTTGCCTGAAGCCGGCAATGCAAGAAGAAGAACTATGTCAAAAGTTTTTTCCATAAAAACCTCCATTAACTGCAGATTAAGATTGAGGTTAAGATTGAGAACAAAACTACTTACTGAGCTTAACCTGCTTTTTTCGCTCTTTGCTCTATGCTCTATGGTATTTTAGACTATATTATAGAACTATTACAAGATAACGCGGTAAATTTTCTATAATCTCTTATATGTCGCCGCTTAATACGATGTGGGGCATCTTCATAGTTCTGACCATCGCTCTTTTCATAGCTGATTTAAAACTCTCCGCAGGAAAAGCCCATGAAATAACCAGAAAAGAGGCGGTTATTCTTTGCGGCTTCTGGATAGGCATAGCGAGCATGTTCGGCTTTCTCACCGGCTGGATGCTTGGCATTGAAAAGATGTTTGAATTTTTTACTGGCTACATTATAGAGTACACCCTTTCAATGGACAATATGTTCGTTTTTCTCCTCATATTCTCTTACTTTGCGATTCCGAAAAAATACCAGCCGAAAATCCTGACATGGGGAATACTCGGCGCAATCATAATGAGGCTCATATTCATTTTTGCGGGCATAGGGCTTCTTAATCTGTTTCACTGGGTGATTTATGTGTTCGGCGCCATTCTCATATTTACGGCCATAAAAATGTACTTTCAGAAGGAAGGACACATTGACCCGGGAAAAAATCCGGTTCTCAAATTCCTCGGCAAATTCATCCCATTTGAGACTTCAATAGAGACGCCGGACTTCTTTGTGAAAAAATCCGGAATCTGGCGGGCCACTCCGCTTTTTGCAACATTAATAGTCGTGGAAACATCCGATTTAATATTCGCGGTGGATTCAATTCCCGCGATACTCGCCATTTCAAGGGATAAGTTCATTGTTTACACTTCAAACGTGTTCGCCGTAATCGGCCTGAGGTCGCTGTATTTTTTCCTCGCCTCAATCATGGATTCCTTCAGGTTTCTCAAGGCAGGGATATCAATTATTCTTTTCTACGTGGGGCTTAAAATGCTGGTCTCGGGATGGATAAAAATACCGGCTGTTCTTTCCCTGGGCGTGGTTATGGGAATCCTGTTCGGCTCAATACTGCTTTCAATACTGGTAAAACCCCGTTAGCCCGAAAGTTGCATCAGCAGGATTAAGAATTAAGTATTAAGTGATAAGGATTAAGTGACTTAATTCTTACCACTTATCACTACTTATGGCGCGGGTTTATCTTTGGGCTGTTCCTTCGCTATTTCCAGCAGTTCCACTTCAAACACAAGAGGGGCTCCGCCGGGTATGATGGGCGGCCTTCCGGCGTCGCCGTATGCGATGTCCGAGGGACATACAAGTTTTGCTTTTCCCCCGGTCTTCATTTTCCCAAGTCCTTCTGTCCAGCAGGGTATTACCATATTAAGAGGGAATTCGGCGGGTATACCCCTGTCTATTGAACTATCAAAAACCTTTCCGTCTTTCAGAGTTCCGTGATAATGCACCTTTACGGTATTGTTGGGTTTGGGAGAAGCGCCGCTGCCTTTTTTCGTTTCCGTGTAGATAAGCCCTGAAGGAAATTTTTTCGCGCCTTTTTCTTTGGCAGATTTTTCCAGAAATGCCTTTGCATTTTCCTTTTCCTTTTTAATACCCGCTTCCTGTCTCTTGGCGATAAACTCGTTTAATTTGGGCCCGTAAGCGTCGTCAACCTTTGCCTGAACATTATTAAGAGAATCAGAGAAACCCATTATGATATATCTGACTTCTTCAGGCGCGAACTGGAACTGCTTGAGATTGTTGCTTACCGCTTTGCCGAGAAAATAAAGAATCTTCTGGTCGTCAGTCTGAGGCGCTTCCTGCGCGAAACAATTGATTGAAACAACAACTGCCGCCGCTGCCAATATTATTCTTTTCATTATTTTATCCTCCAAAAAAAGACATCTCTGTTCTATTTTCATATAATATACATAAAATAATTCTGATTTCCAAATTAACCCTTGTGAAGCGGACAGGGGAAGAGCGGAGATAATATGAAATCCACAATCAGCCAGCTGGCAAGAGGAGTGCAGGAGTCGCCGACTTTAAAACTGAATGAAAAAGCAACCATTCTTAAGGAAAAAGGTGAAGCCGTCATACACCTGGGCGGCGGCGAGCCGAAAACAAAAACGCCGATTGATGCGATTCTCGCTGCATCCGGAAAACTGACAAGCGCGGAAATAAAATATACCCCGACAGACGGCATTCCGGAACTTAAAAAAGCCGTTGTCCGCTATACTGAGGAAAACTATGGCAAGATTGTGGGCGCCCGCAACATAATGATTTCACCGGGCGCAAAAGCCGCGCTCTATGCCCTTTTCCTGGCCATACTTGACCCCCAGGATGAGGTCATTATTCCCGCGCCGTACTGGGTGAGCTATCCTGAAATGGTAAAACTCTGCTACGCCAAACCGGTTATAATAACTCCTGAAGACGGCCGGTTTGAACCCGCTTTAAGAGAGATAGAAGAATCCGTAACCTCCTATACTAAAGCCGTGATAATAAACAGCCCCAACAACCCCTCGGGCGCTGTTTATTCGGAAAAATTCATAGGTGAAATGGTTGAATTCTGCGAAAAAAAAGGAATCTATCTGATAATGGACGACATTTATCATAAACTGGTTTTCAGCTCCGTGACCCCGGTTCCCTGCTATAAATACAGCCGTGATGGCTCCGAGAATTCAAAACTTGTGGTTATAAACGGCATCTCCAAGCTTTACGGAATGACCGGATTCAGAATCGGATGGGCGGTCGCAAACACAAAACTCATAGAAACGATGATTAACATCCAGGCCCAGACAGTCTCCTGCCCCTCGGCATTATTGCAGATGGCAGCTGTAGGAGCGTTAAACGGCTCCCAGAGCTATGTGGACAGTCTGAGGCTTACCCTTGAAAACAACGCCAATGTGATGGCAAGAGAACTTCTTTCAATTGACGGCGTAAGATTGATAAAGCCGAAAGGAACTTTCTACTGCCTGCCGGATTTCAGGGCATACTCCATAGATTCGGTCGCTCTTTCCAAAGAGCTTCTGGAAAAAGCCCTTGTCGTGACCGTCCCGGGCAAAGAATTCGGCATGGAAGGTCATTTGCGATTGAGTTACTGCGGAACGCTCAAAGATATAATAGAGGGCGTGCAGAGAATAAAGTGGGTTCTTGACCCGTCTACGCCGAAGGAAATTTACATCGGCGACAGAAAATATGTAAGAAACTGGAGGTAACAAAAGTACGGAGGAAAAGATGGATTATCTGGGAATAAAAACTCCTGCTTCTGCTGAAGCAAAAGTTCTTAAAAGCGATTTCGGTCTTGAAAATCACGGATTGTCAAACCTGAATCACGTTTACTGGAACCTTTCAACGCCCGCTCTCTACGAAGAAGCGCTGTTCAGAAGAGAAGGCAGAGTCGCCCATATGGGCCCTTTTGCCACGGACACGGGCAAACACACAGCGCGCTCTGCAAACGACAAATTCATCGTCAAAGAGCCTTCCAGCGAAGAAAAGGTCTGGTGGAGCGAATACAACCGGCCATTCAATCCGGAAAAATTCAGCGTGCTTGCAAACAGACTGCAGGGCTATCTTGAGGGCCGGGACGTGTTTGTGCAGGACCTCTACGCGGGCGCGGACCCGAAACACAGACTGAGCATAAGAGTAATTACCGAGTACGCATGGCACGCTTTGTTTGCCAAAACCCTTTTTATAGAACCGGCTACGAATGAGGAAAAAAGGAAATTTGTCCCTGATTTCACCATAATATGCGCTCCCGGCTTCAAGTCGGCTCCTGAAACAGACATGACCCGTTCAGGAACTTTCATAATACTCAATTTCGGGACGAGAATGGGAATAATCGGAAACACCGGCTATGCAGGAGAAATCAAAAAATCCGTTTTCACGATTTTGAATTATCTCCTCCCCCTTGAAGGCATCCTGCCAATGCACTGTTCCGCAAATGTAGGCCGGGAACAAGACGCGGCTTTGTTTTTCGGACTTTCCGGCACGGGAAAAACGACCCTTTCGGCCGACCCCGGCAGATTTTTAATCGGGGACGACCAGCACGGCTGGAGCGACGACGGCGTGTTCAACTTTGAAAACGGCTGTTACGCGAAAGTCATCAATCTCTCGCCCGAGGCGGAACCGCAGATTTACGCGTGCACCAGGAAATTCGGAACCATTCTTGAAAACGTGATTTATGAGCCCGTAACCAGGGTTCTTGACCTGGACGATGCCGCGAGGACGGAAAACACCCGGGCGGCTTATCCGTTAAACTACATTGAAAACGCGGTGGAATCAAAAATGGGCGGACATCCCAAGAACATCATCATGCTTACCTGCGACGCAAGCGGCGTGATGCCGCCGGTCGCACGCCTGACTCCCGAGCAGGCAATGTATCATTTTATCTCCGGCTACACCGCAAAAATAAGCGAAACGGAACTTGACATGAGAAAAGAGCCTGAAATAACTTTCAGCACGTGTTTCGGAGGGCCTTTCATGGTGCACCACCCTTCTATTTATTCGGAGCTGCTCAAGAGAAAAATTCTCCGGCACGGAGCAAAATGCTGGCTGATAAACACCGGATGGACAGGCGGACATTACGGAGTAGGAAAAAGAATAAGCATAAAACACACCAGAGCCATTCTGAACGCGGTTCTTGAAGGCAAGCTTGACAACGTTGAATATTACCAGGACCCTGTTTTTGAATTCCAGGTCCCCAAAACCTGCCCGCAGGTTCCAGTAGAGGTTCTTAATCCCGCAAATTCCTGGGCAGATAAAAATCTCTACATGTCCCGCTATAAGCAGTTAGGCTCCCTGTTTTTTGAGAATTTCAAGAAATTCAGGGACAACTGCCCTGCCGAAGTAATCTCAGCCGGCCCCAGGAAAGAATAAGGAATGCCGGAATGAACGGCTATAACACCCTGATTCTGGAACATCATTCCACGCCGGGCGGAGGAGCGCCTCCCTGCCTTTATTCCGGCAGACAGGTCATACAGCTCCTTTGCCGCAAAGACAACAAAGAATTTACAACCAAGTAGGTCTTTTGACCCTTTGATTTTCGGTCCTAAACTTGTAAAATTTTTACATGGATGAAAAAAATCTGGAAACATTTGCGATAAAAGAAAATATGCAGCGTATACTTGAAAAACTTAATGAATTACATTCATTAATGAAAGAACAACGCAAAGATTGGGCTTATGAGTTGAGATTTTGGAGACGAAGATATGGGGGCAAAAAATTATGGCAAATAATAAACGGGAAAACCAATTAGTCACAAAAAACGATTTAAATGCAGTCAAAGCAGATATAAAGGTTTTGGACCAGAAAGTAGGACAACTTGACCAGAAAGTAGGACAACTTGACCAGAAAGTAGGACAACTTGACCAGAAAGTAGGGCAACTTGACCAGAAAGTAGGGCAACTTGACCAGAAAGTAGGGCAACTTGACCAGAAAGTAGGGCAACTGGATCAGAAAGTGAGCACATTGGGGATTGAACTGGCCAAAACCAATTTACATATTAGTCGGATGGAAAACAATATTATGACAGCCATGACTAATTTTAAAAGCGAAATTTTATCAGCTGTTGACACTTTCGCGAAAGACGCTGAAAATTATAGAAGAAAAGATATGGAACGCGGACACATGATGATGGTTCATGAAGACAAACTCCAGAACCACGAAACCCGCCTTGAGAAACTTGAAACGAAATAATTTCACGACAAAATTAGTATTATGTTCCTAATTCTCCCTGTCATTCCCGCGGAAGCGGGAATCCATTTCCATGAAAAGCGTATTGCTCAGCCGCAGAGCCTTGCTCTGCCCATAATAAGTGAGAAAGTCAGCAGCATCCCCTCTCCCCCCGTAGATTCCCGTTCCCTGCTTACTGCTTGCAGTGACAAGCTCCGCCGGAATGACATACAGGGTCAAAAAAAATCCCTCTTTATTTCTTTCTTTAATAAAGGGGGATTTTTTTAAAACTATTAAGGATACTTGCTTGCTTGCTTGCTTGCTTGCTTGCTTGCTTGATAAATCTTTGACCATATTATCCACACTCTGCACAATTTTCATTTTTTAAGGATTTTAGGCCTATGGCCATGCCGTAACAAGCGCTATGCGCATCAGACGGCCAGATTTTCAGATTACAGATTTCAACGGCGTCTACCGCAGCGGAACCCGAGGCTGCCGCACCAGTAGGACGGGGCGGCGCTAGCGTTGAAGGCAAAGACGCCGGCGGTGGTGCCATCGGCCCAGTCGCCCCCGCGGAGCACCGCCGGGATTTGACCGGCAATCCAACCGGCAGGCGCAGCGTAAGACGTATATGAATTGCCGCCTATATTCCACTGGCCGTCGTCATTATACCCTGTACCTGTTCCATCCACCTGCCACCTGCACCATTGTTCCATACGCGTTTGAAGCCCCAGCCACGGCTGTACCCCAGTCAGCAACCCACTCCCATAAACTGCCTATCATGTTCTCAACGCCAAAAGCTGAAGAACACCCTGTATCCCCGCCTGTAGCGCTTGGTCCGGTTCCTGAAACATTGCAGTTCGGCTCTGTTCCAGTTGCGCCAGGGTCGGTCGTGCCTGATGCAGCAGCCTGCCAGATTGCATTTGGAAGCAATTCTTTGCCTGAATTTATACAGGCCATATTAGCCTGAAACCATGTCATATTCCTTGACGGAGTTACGCCTGACACGCTTCTTGCGTAGATTTTGTTTGTGCTCGCACAGTCCTGACCATTGTCATTGCAAAGGTAGTTATCCGACGCGGAGCCGTACTGCGTGCCGCCTGTTGCGGTGGACCATATTGAAGCCTCATATTTATCCACACAGATGTCCCCCACCGGCACCATAATATCATTAGGGTCGTTCGGATTTGTGCAGCCACCCACAACCCATGCTCCAGCGGCAAGGCCTGACGAAACCATTATCCCGCCGCTTACTTGTAATTTCTCCACCGGCCCCGTTGTCCCGATGCCGACCTGCCCTGCCGAAGTGACAACGAAGGCGGGCGTTGCCCCTGCTCCCACATGGAATAGCCCTTTCGGCGTGTCTGTCCCGATGCCGATATTGCCTGCTGTAACGAACAAATTGCTTGATACGCTGATTTGATTTACAAATGCGTTCTGTCCGGTAAAAGTCTGGGTGGAGCTTAAAACAGCCGCTGTCTGGCCTCCTCCCGTAAGCCCGTCAACATAAGATTTGCTGGCTGCTTCGTCATTTGCAAGCGGCGTCTGCAATCCGGTTATCCTCGCATTCTGCGCCATCTGCAATGCTCCGGCTGACGTAAAAGTTGACTTCACAACAGAACCTAAATATACCGAACCGGAAACAGCCACCGTGGACAGAAAAATATACGAAACGCCCGTAAAACTGCCTCCTGCTATGTTTGACGCCGCAATGTTTGTGATTAAAGCGCCGTCGCCCTGAAACGCAGCAGCCTTTGCCGCGCCTGAAACATCCAGCTTTGCTGCCGGGTTTGAAATGCCTATGCCCACGTTTCCCGGATCACATAAACGCTCGTGGAGCTGCTTGTCCAGTAAGTTGCGGAACCGTCCTGGTTCGTTATCTTGAATTCCATGGGAACGGTTCCCGTGTGTATGGCTCCGTCCTTGCGCAATGTGCCCTGATAGGTTATGATTTCGGGAACGGCGGCATATAGAGAAGTTGAGAAGTTAAGAAGATGAGAGGTTAAGAATAAGAAGATGAGAGGTTAAGAATAAGAAGATGAGATTAAATAAAGTTTTGGAATTTATAAATCCCCCTCTTTTCCCCCTTTGACAAAGGGGGATGTGGAGGGATTTTGCCACAAAAAACCGTGATTGTTGTGCGAAACTTTCTGACTTCTTATTTAGATAGGATAGGATAGGATAGGATAAAGATTTTTGGTTATATTATCCACAGTCTTAATAATGTTTATAAACTTGCCTCTTTTTTTAAGTTTTATAACATTTTTCTATTATCGTAAATATTCAGCGAACACCGTTGTCATTCCCATGAAACTTGTCCCTGCAGGTAGTAAGCAGGGAGTGGGAATCCATAGATTCCCGTTTACACGGGAATGACGTGCTTCAGTGAGCATTTACCATTTACCTATTCTACAATATTTTTAAAATTCAAAGGCGATGCAGGATTGAATCACTTCAAAGAAAGACTGGGGGAAAATTCCTATCAGGACGGTAAAAACCGCCGCAATGATTAAAACCACCGTGGTGTGGCCGTCGGCATAGCCTCCGGCACCTGGGGCGGCAGCGCCGCTGTTCCGGCCGTCGGAGCCGCGCATCTCGCCGAAATCCGGCTCGACAAAAAACATTTTGTGCGCTATTTTCATGTAGTAATAGACCGAGATAAGGCTGTTTATTATCCCGACCACGGCAAGCCAGGCATATTCCGGCGCGTTGATGGCTGATGCAAAAACGTAAAATTTTCCGATAAATCCCGCCAGAGGCGGAATCCCGATAAGAGAAAGCAGAAAAACCGCTATTATAAGGCTCAATGAAAGCGATTTTTTCGCAAGGCCGTTGAATCCCTCCAGCTCGTAAGTGCCCGTGCGTCTGGCTACCAGTATGGCGCCTGCAAAAATTCCCATGTTCGTGAACAGGTAGGCCAGAGAATATATGAGAATGCCTTCTCTTGCAAGAGAATCCCCGACAGTAATGCCTATCAGGATGTATCCGGCGTGGGCTATTGAGGAGTACGCAAGCAGCCTCTTTATGTTGTTCTGGAACAGGGCCATCAGATTTCCAACTGTCATGGTCAGCACGGCCAGAGCCGACATCAGCACGTTGAGCCCCAGGCTGTGATGCTGGATTAAATCGGTAAATATCCTCATGAATACGCTGATTGCCGCAAGTTTGGAGGCGGTTGACAGATAAGCTGTTATGGGCGTGGGAGCGCCCTGATAAGCGTCAGGCGCCCAGAAATGGAAAGGAACTATTGATATTTTAAAACCCAGGCCCGCTATTATAAAAAGAATGCCGAGAACGTACAAATTGTCGCCAGCATAGAATTTCCAAGCCGCCCCGTAATTAAACAGGTTCGTGGTTCCGGTAGCGCCGTAAAACAGGGATATGCCGTAAACCATTATGGCGGCTGAAATCCCGCCTATGAGGAAATATTTTATGGCTCCTTCGTTGGATGCGGAATTCTGCCTGTCAAAACCGGTCAGCACAAAACAGCTTATGCTCATGATTTCAAGAGACAGAAAAAGATATACCAGATCAAACGCGCTCGTAACAAGCATCATTGCCGAGGATGCGAACATCACCAGGGAAACGTAAGCTCCGGTCTGTTTTGAGGATATGGCGGAATAATTCACCGACATCATGAGGGTGAGTATTGAAGCGATTATTATTATTATTCTGAAATAATTGGAAACAAGGTCCACAATCCACAGGGAGCCGAAACCGGCTTTATAATCCAGAATCCCGGCGTTGCTCTCAATCAGGACATAGACAAGCGCCACCATCGGAATGTAAAAAACAAGCCTGCGGTATTTCTCGTTCAAAAAAGCGCTTAAAACGAGCACAAAAAGCCCGCACGCAAACAGAATTATTTCAGGAGAAATCAGATTCAGGTTGTTCATGATTTTTTAAATTTTCGTTGTTTCCCGCATTTCTCTTGCTTATCACCTTATAACCTTGTAACCTTATCAACTGCTGTTATTTAAACATTTCCGCCAGAGCCGTAACAGTCGGGTCAATGAAATCCAGGCAGAGTCTGGGCCATAAACCGATTAAAAGCGTCAACACGGCAAGAGGCGCTATGGATATGAGCTCCCTTGCATCCATGTCTTTCAGACCCGCCCATTTCTGGTTAAAGGGTCCCAGGAAAACCTTCTCTATCATTCTCAGAAAAAACGCGGCGGTTATGAGTATGCCGATGACTGAAATGCCTGCCAGATACGGCCATACCTTGAACGCTCCCAGGAATGAAAGAAATTCGCTTATAAAACCGGCAAGACCGGGCAGACCCAGGGAAGCCATGGCCTGTATGGTCATAAACCCGGCGTATACAGGAAGCTTTGCGCCGAGCCCGCCGAATGCGTCAATATCCCTTGTGTGCGCCCTGTCGTAAATTACGCCGACGAGTAAAAAGAGGGAGCCCGTTATGAGACCGTGCGTTATCATCTGCAAAACCGCGCCGTTGAATCCTATGGCCGACAGGGATATCATCCCTAACATGCAGTATCCCATGTGGTTGATTGAGGAATAAGCCACCATTTTCTTCAGATCCTTCTGCGCCATGGCCACGAACGAGCCGTAAACCACGTTTATGACCGTAATTATTCCCAATGCCGGGAGAAAATATTTTGTTGCAAGCGGCAATATGGGCATTGAAACGCGCATCAATCCGTAACTTCCCATCTTCAGGAGAACGCCCGCAAGAATCACGCTCACGCCGGTCGGCGCTTCAACGTGCGCAAGAGGCAGCCATGTGTGAAACGGGAAGAGCGGTATTTTCACGGCAAAGCCTATGAACAGGGCTATAAAGACAATGACCTGGAATTTGAAGGAAAACGCGGAGCTGTTCTGCGCGAGCTCAAGAAAATTGAAAGTATGGGGTATGGAGTTGAAATAAAGAGCCAGCATTCCAAGAAGCAGGAACAGGCTTCCGAAAAGAGTGAAAATGAAGAATTTTATGGCGGCGTATTCTTTTTTGGGTCCGCCCCATATTCCTATGAGAAAATACATCGGCACGAGCACGATTTCCCAGAACACGTAAAACAGGAAAAAATCCAGAGCCGCAAAAACGCCTAACATTCCGGTTTCAAGGATAAGGAACCAGAAGAAAAATTCCTTTATTCTCTCGGTTATGTTGAGAGAATATATTATTGAAACAAGGGTCAGAAGAGTGGTAAGGATGATTATGGCAACTGATAATCCGTCCGCTCCCAGCACGTAGTTGACGTTGAAGGCCGGAATCCACGCACAATTCTCAACAAACTGCATTGAGGTTGAGCTTTTATCAAAACCCGCAAGAAGAAAAACGGATATGAAAAAAGCAACCGCGCTTGTCAGGACTGCGAGAAATTGTATGAGTTTTTTGTTTTTGCCCGGAATGAGCAGGATTGCAAGAGCGCCGGCCATGGGCGCGAAAATCGTTGAAGTCAGTAATGGCATAAATTTCTCCTCTTAATGATAAAACACTATTAACGCAAAAAAAGACGCGGCTGCCGCTATAAACAGCAGGTAATTCTGCACAAAGCCCGTCTGCGCAAGTCTTACTATCCTGCCGCAAAACGCGGTCAGATAGCCTGTGCCGTCAACCGCCCCGTCAACTATGTTGTCGTCAAACCAGGCTTTTATAGCGCTCAGTTTATAGGTAAGATACGCCCAGCCGTCTATGGCTATCTGGTCAATGAAATCAAAATCAAGTCTGGAAAGAATCCTGCCGAGAAAATCCGAAACCTTGACCAGCCCGAGGAAAAACGCGTCAAAACCGTAGCGTTTATCTAACATGGAAAACAGGGATGAAAGATTCGCCTTGAGTTTTTCCGGGATTTCGGGCTTAACCGCGTATAAATATACCCCGGCAAAAATAGACAGCAAAGCGAGGCCGGTTGATGCAAGAGCTATTTTCATATGGGACACGTGTATGCGCATCTCAGGCAGGAAAGGCACGGTTGCATTAAGAACTTTTTCAAACAAGCGCCCGGAGTTCAGGCCCCAGCCGCTTATCAGGGCGAGCACGGCCAGAAATACGAGCGGTAGAGTCATGACAAGAGGACTTTCATGGCTGTGATGGTATTTGCTCTGGTTTCTCGGTTTGCCGTGAAAAGCCATGACTATCAGTCTTGTCATGTAAAACGCGGTCAGCATGGCCGAAACCGCCGCAATCAGGTAAATCCACGTATTGTGCGAAAGCGCCCATACCAGGATTTCGTCTTTTGAGTAAAACCCCGCAAACGGCCATATCCCTGCAAGGGCAAGGGAGCCGGCCATGAAAGTCATGTATGTCACCGGCATTTTTTTCATGAGTCCGCCCATTTCCCTCAAATCATTGGTGTGAAGAGCGTGAATCACGGAGCCTGAACCCAGAAACAAAAGCGCCTTGAAATAAGCGTGGGTGGTCAGATGGAACATGCCCGCGTAATAGCCCCCGACTCCGAGTCCGAGCATCATGTAGCCCAGCTGGGATATGGTGGAAAACGCAAGAACCCTTTTTATGTCGTAAGCGACCAGAGCCATTGTGGCCGCAAGAAAAGCCGTCATCGCTCCTATCCAGGCGACTATTTCCATCGCCAGCGGAGACAGGAGATAGAGATTGTAAAGCCTTGCCACCATGTAAACGCCCGCCGCCACCATCGTGGCCGCGTGAATCAGGGCAGACACGGGAGTCGGGCCTTCCATCGCGTCAGGCAGCCATATGAACAAAGGCATCTGCGCGGATTTTCCGATTGCGCCTGCAAACAGCAGGATGCATATCAGAGTAGCCGCGTGGATGGACAAGAATCCCGCCTGGGCGCGGCTGAATATTTCGGAAAGCTTGAAAGTGTCCATAACGGAAAACAGCAGAAGCAGTCCGATTAAAAATCCCAGATCGCCCAGTTTGGTGGTAATAAACGCTTTTTTGCCCGCGTAGGCCGCCTCGGGTTTTTCAAACCAGAAACTTATCAAAAGGTACGAGCACACGCCCACGAGCTCCCAGCCCATGAAGAAAACCATCATGTTGTCGGTTATGGTAAGAGTCGTCATTGACGCGGTAAACAGGCACAGGTAAGCGTAATACCTCTTGAATCTTTTGTCCCCTTTCATGTACCCGACGGAGTAAATCTGAATCATCAGGCTGACCGCCGCCACGACAATCAGCATTGAAAGAGTCAGGCTGTCCACGTACACGCCCATTGAAATTTTGTATTGTCCGACCGTGAACCCAGAGGAATGGATAAATGCCCAGGAAGACACGAGTATTGCCAGGGAAGCGCCTTTAAGCGGAAGATGTCTTCCGAAAGCAATAATCAGACCGGCTGCCGCAAAACCCATCAAAGGCAGAATATAAATATATTCAAGCATAAATTATTAAATACGAAATACGAAGCACGAAATACGAAACAAGCTAATGTACAAATTTTCGCATAATTGAACTAAAAATCATCATCAGTTCCGTTGATTCTTTAATAAGAATTTGCCGCTCCTTTTCTAATGCATTTTCTTGCGCAACATCAATTAACTGCAACCAATATCTGCTTTCTTTTGCTTCTTTCCGACTGATCTTTATTCTCAAAATAAAATCTTTTTTACTCAGAGATTCATTGGCTTCAATATAATTTGCACCTACTGAACCAGAGGCTTTTATCAACTGTTTACTGTCTTCAATATTGGATATAGTCCGATTAAGTTTCTTAACAAACTCTCTGACCCTTTTTGCAAATTCAAAGCTACGTTTTTCTAAATCATATTGTTTTGAATTTTGAATTGTTATTATTTGAATTTGTTTCGGATTTTGAATTTCGGATTTCGGATTTTAAAATCACCATAAGCTGTCCCAGAGGAGAATCAGCGTAAAGGAATTTATTGAAAGCCGCAAAGTTTATGTTGGCCGCGTTGAACATGAGTTCAATTGACATGAGTATGCCGATGACGTTTCTTCTCGTTATCACGCCGAAAAGGCCTATAACAAACAATATTGCCGACAATGTAATCAAATGATAAAGCGTCATTTATTATAGCCCCTTTTCACAAACAACACTGCGCCGACAAGAGCCGCTATTATGAGAATTGAAGTGAGTTCAAAAGGCACGGCATAGTCTGTAAGCATCAAACGCGCTATTTCTTTCGTAGTCCCCGCTTCTTCATGTGTTCTCTGGAGAACGCCTGCGAAACGGCTTGATATCCTCCACATTGACCACAAAACAGCCATGCAAACCAGAATTGCGCCGGGCCATTGCTCGTTAACCTGTTTCATAATGAGGTCTTTTGCCCGGCCTGCGAGAAGAATCACGAAAAGCATCAAAACGAGTATTCCGCCCACGTATATCAGTATCTGGGCGCCGAAAAGAAAATCCGCTTTTATCATCGCGAATATTCCGCCCACGCCTATCAGACTGACTCCCAGGGACAGGGCGCTGTAAAAAAGATTCCTGCAAAGCACGACCCCCAGACTGGAAAATATCGTTATCAGGCTAAGCAGGTAGAAAACATAAGTCTTAATCATAATTCTTCACTAACAGTCTGCTAACTCAAGTCTTTCTTTTCACTTATCACCTTGTAACCTTATACCCTATACCCTTCTATGCTCAGGCACGCCTTCCAGATGCAGTTGTCCGCGAACCGGTTCAAATGCTTTAAGCTCAAAATTGTAAATGTTCCCGTAAAAATGATCCCCGCTTTTCCAGTATCTGACCATTTCATCCCTTGAATGGAAAACTGCTTCATAATCAAGAGAATGCCACACGGCTTTCGGCTTCGTGGGACATGCCTCTTCGCACAATCCGCAGAAATTGCATCTGCCGTAGTCTATGAGATACCAGTCTATTTTCCTGAGACTTTTCCCCTCAGCGTCTTTTTGAACGGCAAAACTTATGCATTTTGAAGGGCAGGCCCTTTCGCACATTCCGCACGCAATGCATTTTTCCGGGTCATAAACCAGCATTCCCCTGAAAGCCGGATACGGAGCCAGTTTAGCATTATTTTCAGGGTTACAAAAAGCCCTTTTATGGTATTTACCGCCGCTTCAAAAACGAATTTAATGTAGGCAATCATGATTTAGTTGAAACCACATTTGTTTTATTGAATAAATTTTATATTAATTGTCTTACATTCCTCAAATTTCTTTGTCCTGACAAGTTTGTCCCATACCCCTAATACCCTTATTTCACAAACATATTCCGCATCAATATCCTCTTTGATTTTGTAACTATATTCAAATGTTCCTTTAATGTCTTTAGGCGCTGAAAATCTCGCATAGTCCAGTTTATTGCCGTCCTCATTATAAATGTTTATTTCAACGGCGTTGAATGTAAATACTTCCACTTTTATAATTCCGTCTTCCTCTTTTATCTTAATTTTATTCAGGTTGTCGTCTTCTTCTTTTATCGGCGCCGCCGGAATCCGCTTATCCGGGGTCTGCAACGTCCCTTCTCCGTCTATTTTCCCCTGTCTGCCAAAATAATGGCCGACTGCTTTGCTTTTTCCGTTTATCTCTATTTCCGAATCCGGCGCATAAACTACAGCTTTTATTTCACTTTCTCCATCCACCTGTATCTTGCCATCGCCTCCTTTTTCCTTATCAGCAAAAATGATTGAATCATAGGCGTTTCCAGAAGCGTTAAATCCTGATTTGCCGTCTATTTTGACTTCTCCTTCGCAAAATATGTTCACATTGCCGTTGATTTTCACTTTAGATTTTCCATTGATTTCCATCTTTTTAAAATAATATACGCCTGTGGAAAGGGTTATGCTGTCTTTGTCGTCTATTTTGAATCTTAAGTCCTTATCAATGGCTTGTTTTCCTTTCTCAGTGAGAGGGATTTTGTTATTGTCGTTATCCCTTGCCGCATGCTCCGCAATGGATCCTAATTCAATTGGATACGGGTTTACGGTTATGTGTTTTTGTATCTTCTCCCCTGTTATTTCTGATTTCCCGCCTGTTTTCAGCGTTTCATAGTAAACGTTCCCATAAACCGCGCTTTGTCCGTCTAATTCCACGGTTTTTCCGTAAACATCGCCATAGACTGCGGCACGGCCGTTTAATTTGATTTCATTGTTTGTAAGAACATCGGCCGCAACCCTTCCCGCTCCGT
>JACQWV010000088.1 GCA_016209085.1 Elusimicrobiota bacterium | reverse complement strand
AAGATTTCGTTATTGCTGCAGTGGTTAGCGGCAAGTGGCAAGAAGTAATTGAGTGATTGAGTAATTGAGCGATTAAGTTTTTAGAAATTTTTTAACTAAAACTTAATTACCTAATCACTATTTGCTTAATCACTGGCCACTAATCACTATCCACTGCTGTTATTATTTCCCTGTAAAGCGCCACATTATTTCTGCCGTGAGACTTAACCCAGTAAAGAGCGTCATCCGCCTTCTGAAGGAGTTGTTCCATGGAAGAAGCGTCTTCCGGAAAAACAGCTATCCCTATGCTCATGGAAATGTTTAATTCGCCTGTTTTTGAAAAAGGAACCGCTATTTTTATTTCTCCCATTTCAGCAAGCAAACGCCGGGCAAGTTTTTTTGCGTCTTCGCCCGAAGCCTGGGGCAGAAGCACAAGTATTTCGTCTCCGCCGTGCCTGCACGGAAAATCTATTTTGCGGAGCGAGGAAAGTATGACTCTTGAAACCTCTTTAAGAACCTTGTCTCCGATTTCATGTCCGTAAGTGTCGTTGATTTCCTTGAAGTAATCTATATCTCCCCAGAGGAGAGCAAGGGGCTGCTTGAACCTTTCGGCCCTGTAGAATTCCTCCTGGAAACGGATGGCGAAATATCTTCTCAGAGGCAATTTGGTCAGTTCGTCGTAAAGGGAAAGCTCCTCCACTTTATCAAAAAGCCTCACATTGTCCACTGCCAGGGCTATCTGGCCCGCAAAAGACTTCAACATGGCCAATTCCGAATCATCTATGCGCTCCTGAGACAAAAGATTGTCGGCAATCAGAAGCCCTATCACCTCGCCCTGCACCGCCATTGGAATGTAAACCACGCAGTCTTTGTACCTTTCAAGGAAACTATTAGAGCTTTTTCCGAGAACTATGTCGGCGAACCTGTGGCTCCCCGCTTTAAGAGGTATTTCTTCAAATGAAATGCTCCTGACATATCCTCTTATATCCACGCTGACCTCGCCTTTAAGCTTCTGCGCCTGCTTGTCAATAAGATAAAGCCTGACCCTGTCAAAACCGAAATATCTCTGCACGCCCTGAATAATCCGCTTGAAGCTTTCTCTCACTCTGATGGAAGAAGCGAAAATTTCAGTCAACTCGGTGATAATTGAAATATTCTTTGAATGTTTTCTCTTTATCGCCGCAAATTGCGCCTTATAATAGTCCCTCGTGGCCTCTCTGATAACCGACTCGGTATCTTTTATTTCCGGTTCGGAGAACTTCTTTTTGGGACATGCCCGCTCCAGTCTCACGACCAACAGGGGGAAATCCAACTCCATGACAAGAGGCACGTAAAGAAAATGCATGCCCGGGTCGCGGCAATAAAAAATCCGGCGTTCAACGACTGCTTTCTCCAGCTTTGCGATGCCGCCTATAAAAATATTTTCTTCCGATTCAAAAATCATGGAATGCGCAAGACGCAATTTTATCTTCAGCATTGAATTCCGGGCGTCAAATTCATAAACAGAAACGGAATCGGAATTAAAGCGTTTAGCCATCAGGCTCAACAGGCCGGTTAAAAAAAATCCTTTGCCGTCAACCTGCCAGCCGGCGGGCCATGCGGAATTTACGTTGATATTTTTTTCAGCATTCAGCATAGTATAGTAGTAGCTGCACGCCCTTGGCGTGCCATAACAATCAGAAGTCAGAACATAGAAATTAAGTAAATAGAGATTAAGATATTAAGTTTTATAAGGTATTTTCCTTAACTTACTTAATCACTCAATCACTTAATCTCTATTCTCTCTTTTAGTATATAGACAGCAGATATTCCACTTCTCCCTGAATCATTATCAATTCTTTAAGCAGAAAATCCGGCGCGTAATCTTTGTTCAGGATTCTCTCAGCCATAACTGCAAACATTCTGTCAAGCAGCGTTTCAAGCGTGGGGAAAACCGAGGTATTGGGCAGCATTTTGACGTTTAAACAGAGATCCCTGTAGACTGAAAAAAATTTATCCGAATGCTCCATGTCCTCAAACACGGATTTTCTGCACGGAAACACAAAAAACCTCCCGCAGAATTCTTTGAGGTTTTCCTCGGAAATAAGCCATTTCAGGAATACCGCTGCCTGTTTGAGGTTCTTCGAACTGCTTGCAGCCGCAAGATTGCGGCAGTTTATGTGCGTCAGATTTGAACGATCCCTCGGCCACGGCGCGACGCTGAGGAATTTTAACGCGTCTGAACGGCCGGAGCCGGACCTGAAAAAACCTGGATGCCTGCCTGAAAGAGACATAGCTCTCATGCCCTGCGGCATGGATTTCCATGAAAAGTTCTCCTTAAAAACAGGCATATAGCCTCTTTCAGCCAGACCGATATAATCTCCGAACCCTTTTAATGTCTCGCTTTTGGTTATTGCCAGACCCGTAAAATTTTCTATAAAAAAATCTCCTCCCCTATTCCATATAAACGGAGCAGATTCACTCGTAGAAAAAGCATTTGAAGCGGACAGATTCTCTATCACGAAAAAGTTCTTTTTTTTGGCTTTTCTGCGGATATCTTCTATTGATTCAAGAAAGCCGCTCCATGTCCCGGCGTCAAAACCGCTGCCTGCCATGTCGTCTCTTAATATCAGAGCATATATCTCCATCCACCATGGAATGGAAAATATCTCCTCTGTGTCTGAAAGCACGCACCCGCTTTTTAAAAATGCGAAATACTTGTCGAGGCTTATTTCCTCATAAACATTTTTAATTTCAAGAAAAACTCCAAGCTTCGCAAACAGGGTGGTCCAGTGAGCGGGTATCTCCAGCAAATCAGCCACGGGGTTGTTCGCTGGATCGCGCAGATGGGCGAACAGAGCGTTCCACATGGATTTTTTTGTTTTGACGGCTATTTGAATGTCCGCATCCGGCTGTTCAATGGAAAATCTGGAAATGAGCTTTTTTAAAGCCAGAAATTTCCCGGCATCAACGTCCGATAATAACCAAAATAACATAATAGTATTACTGCAGTAGTTAGTGGCGAGTGAATAGTGGCGAGTGAAAAACTAACCACTGACCACTATCCACTGCTGTTTTATTTCCAGTTTTCTATTTTAAGTTCCGAATCGACATCAACCGCATTCAGAAACTTTTTCCCTGTTAAAAGTCTTCTATATCCGCACAAGGCTATCATGGCCGCATTGTCAGTGCAGTATTCCTTTTCTGCAAACCCGACAGGTATTGCCCGGGATACGGCCGCCTGCGCGAATTTTTCCCTGAGCCTTGAATTTGCCGCAACGCCGCCCCCGATTATTAATCTGCGCGTCCGGAACTTTTCAACAGCAGCCAGAGCTTTGAAAACAAGGGTATCCACAACCGCTTCCTGAAAAGAAGCGCAAATCTCTGAAATCTCTTTATCTTGTATCTTGTATCTTGTGACCTGTGACCTGCGACCTGCGACCTGTGACTTGTCCCTCAGATAATAAGCCACTGCCGTTTTAAGACCGCTGAAGGAGAAATCAAAAGTGTCTTTCAGGCAAGGTCTTGGAAATTCAACCGAATACCTCCGGCATTTTGCAGCTTCTTTTTCAACCGCCGGACCGCCCGGATAATCAAGACCTAAAAGTTTGGCCACTTTGTCAAACGCTTCTCCGGCCGCGTCATCCCGCGTTCTTCCAAGCGCTTCATATCTGCCGTAACCGCGGACTCTCCACAGTTCGGTGTGTCCCCCCGAGACAATCAGCGCTATAAGCGGGAAATCAAGGTTTCTTTTTATCCTCCCGCCTTCAAATTCATAGGCAAGCAAATGGCCTTCCAGATGATTGACTCCTATGAGCTTTGAGCCGAATATTTTAGCCGCCGTTTCAGCGGCAGTTCTTCCGACCAGAAGAGCTCCGGGAAGGCCCGGCCCCCTGGCATAAACGACCGCATCTATCAATTTTTTCCGGAATAATGGAACGGGAATCCCCGCATCCGAAAGAGCTTTTTTGAGAACTAACGCTATTTTCTCCGCGTGCGCCCGGCTTGCAAGCTCCGGAACAACGCCTTTGTATCTCCTGTGAATCTTTATCTGCGAAAATACGACATTTGAAAGAATCTTCCCGTTTTCCAGAACGCCGGCAGAAGTCTCGTCGCAGGTGGTTTCAAAAGCCAGAATCCGCATTGTCAAATTTTTAACGGGGTGAACCCGTTTTTAAATTACCAAGGACTTCTCTCGCGCGGAGAATTTCAACGGCTCTTTCAAGGACTTCGTCTCTCACCGCCTCTTCGGTTTTTCCGCCGGGCTTGCCCGCCATGGCTTTTCCGCCAGAGGGCTCTTCTTTTTTCTTTTTGTCTTTTTCAACCTGCTCCGGCAGGGGGACAGAGCCCCCAGCGCTTGATGAGCCATAGGCTCGCTGCTCCGGAAAATGCACCTCTTCCATGCGCTGAACCAGTTTGGTTTCAACATCCCTTGATATTTTAACTTCTATGTCCGGCACAATCCCGCCGTTTTCATCTTTCTCGCCGCGCTGGATTGACCGTCCGCTCGGAGTATAATACTTGGCTATGGTAATGCGCAAAGCGGATTGATCTTGGAGGGGTATCATTGATTGCACGCTTGCTTTTCCGAAAGTCCTCTCGCCTATAATCACGGCGCGTTTATTGTCCTGCAAAGCCCCGGCCACGATTTCGCTCGCAGAGGCTGAAAACCTGTTGACCAATACCACCAGGGGAAGCCATGAATAGGGAGCGCTGGTGTTGGCTCTGAATTCCTGGTAATTCTGCGGCTTTCTTCCTTTGGTGTAAACTATCATCTTGTTTGATTCTATGAAAAACTTGGAAATATCAACGGCAGCCGACAGCAGCCCGCCGGGATTGTATCTAAGGTCAATAATCAGGCTGTCCATCTGCTGTTTTTCAAGTTCTTTCAGGCTTTTTGTCACATCTTCCACCACATGCGCGGTAAAATCCATCACTTTCATATACCCGATTTTATTATCAAGCATCCTGAATCTGACTGTTTCGGGTTTTATGACTTCCCTGACCAGTTCAAGATCTCTGGTAATCCAATCGGCATTCTTGTCTTCAGGCTCCCTGGCAATGGTGATGTTTACTTTTGTACCGGGGGTTCCGCGCAGTTTTTTCACGGCGTCGTCTACTATTATCTCTTTTGTGCTCTGGCCTTCTATTTTTATTATCTTGTCTCCCGGGTAGATGCCGGCTCTGTAAGCAGGGGTGTTCAAAAGCGGCGTTATTACTGTTAACCACCCGTCTTTGACGTCAATCCTGATGCCTATCCCGCCGAATTCTCCTTCCGTATCGCTTTTGACTCTCTCGTAAACATCCGGCTCCATAAACTGCGAGAAATCGTCCAGTTCTCCCACCATTCCCCTGGCCGCGCCGTATATCAATTTCTTCGTTTCAATGTCTTCCACATAGTTTTCGCGTATCAATTCCAGCACATCCACTATTATTTTTAACTGCTGATAAGTCTGGTCGACCGCGTAATTAACATACGGAATGCAAAAAACCACAGACGCGGCGATTAAAGTTATAAAAATAACTCTTCTTGATTTTTTCATAATATCGTTCTCTCCTACTGAGCTACGCTATATTTTTGCTTCCTGCTTTGCCACTGGTTACTGGTGTTTTTTCGCAAAGCAAGTTTTGCAACTACAATTTTTTATTACTGTTCTTGCTGTTTACTCTTTCCCTCTTACTCTTCACACTTTACACTTTACCCTTTACCACTTACCCTTTACTATTCATACTGGTCACTTGGTTACTGCTGTTTGCAGTTGCCGTTGCTGTTACTGGTTACTGAATATTTTTGCTTCCTGCTTTGCCACTGGTTACTGCAGTTTACTGGTTACTGCCGTTTTTGAAGCCACGGTAGAGGGTCTACTGCTTCGGAACCCGATCTTATCTCAAAATAAAGCGTGCCGTCCGACGACGCGGAATTCCTTCCGCTGGATTTCTTCAGCAGTATCTCCTGCGTATCAATGCCTGCCGTCCCTATCGGAGAACCCGGCGCCGCCCTGTCGTTTTTCCGCACATTGATTTCATTTAACAGCCCGTAAACCGTAAAAAAACCTTTTTCATGATCTATTATCACCACTTTGCCGTAACTTCTGAAGGGCCCGGAATAAATAACCCTGCCTTCCATAACAGGGAATACGGGCGCGTTTCTGATTGTCCTTATTTTTATTCCCTGCCGCACGATTTTGGTCTTTAACAGCGGAATTTCTTCTTTCCCGAATCTGCTTACAAGAGCGCCGGCAGCCGGCCATGGCAGGGAATTTTTTCCCAGAGGCAGGCCGCTGGATGCGGAAACTTTCCTGTAAGGAGACTGTTTTTTCAGTTTTTCAACAAGCCTGGTAAGCTCATTCGCCGCATTTTGAAGATCTTTAACTTCGTCTGAAATCTTTGACAACATTTCTTTATTGTAATTCAATTCCTTAATTTTGCTCCTGACAAGCTTTTCATGGGCTTTTTTCTGTTTGGCCAGGATTTCCTTTTCCACTTGCAGAGCATCTTGCTTTTGCTTTAACTTCCGGATATTCTTGCCGATCCTGCTCTTTTCTCCTTCTATGGCGGAAAGCATCTTATAATTGCCGACCAGAATCATCCTTGACAGCGTATTATTCAGCAGATCTTTCCTGCCGTAATAAGAAGATTGAACGGTCAGACTCACCGAGTATTCTGCGATATCGGTCTCAAATGAATTAAGACGCCTCTGATAAGCCAAATTAAGAGCGTCAAATTTGGTCTTTGCATCCGCGTTTCTGGTCCTGGATTCTAAAAGAGTTTTTTCAAGCTCTATCTGTTCACGGCCGGTTTTTTTTTCCAGTTTTTTAAATGTTTCTATTTCCGAGGATATTTTCTCTTCCTCCTGCCTGTATTTTTCAATTTCCCTGCGTTTTTCCTCTATCTGCTGCCTTATCTCCTCAAGAGACTTCCTGCGCTCCTGAAGAATCTGTCCGTTCTGCGCCTGCCCTTTTGCCTGTCCGGCAATGCCTCCCATCAGCAGAATAATTATTATCAGTGTTCGTTTTTCCATTGAAAAATGGCCCAGCCGGCGCATCCCCCGGATAAGACAACCGCCAAATGCCATAAGGGGTCCGGCCACATCCATATCGGGCTTAAATTTTTTATCGGATAAACAAGTCCGTAACAACACAGCGCAGCCGACAGCGATCCCGCAAAACCGGCAAAAAACCAGTTTTTGTCTTTTATGATGCCGACGGCCAGATTATGCGGATTAAATCTGTAAATCAAAATCATGAGAATCAGGAACGCGACGGAAACAAAAGAAACCACTATTGAAACGAAAATGAAATGGCTGTAAAACATTGCGTGCAATATCGCATAGGCTTCAAACGGTTTATGTTTAATGTCCGATATGCCTTCAATTTTGGATGCGGAATTTATCCACCTGTCCACTTGTCCTATCGCCGTTTCGTCAAGACTTACTTCAAACGTATCAGGGAGGGGATTGGCGCCGATGGATGATATGGAATTGGCTATTTCAGGGTCGTCTTTTTCCAGATTTTTCAGCCTTTCCTGGCGGCTGATAAAAAAGACTTCCGATACTCCGCCCAGACTTCTGATGCCGTCTTCTATGCCGTTGACAGACGCTTTTACCGCAGGATCTTTAACTAATATAATTTTAAAATCTTCTTTTAAAATAAGTCCTATCTCTTTAACCTGCGTATATATAAACAGGAGAGACTCCAACAGAAATCCAAGGCAAAAACCGATTATAAAAACGACTCTATAGCCCTTCCTTGTTTTCTTTGTGCCGTAATACTGCTGTGAAACGTTTTTCAAGTCAGCCATTATTAAGTCAGTATTATTCAGAATAATAGAAAATTATATATTTTTTATATTATAGTACGATACAGGCAACAACAGGCAATCCAGAGAAGTATACCAGACAAATCGGAAAATTTCAAGCCCCCGTTCCAAATCCGCCCTCCGCCTCAAGCGGACGGCGTCAGCCGCCTTGGGGCGGCTTATTTGGAACGGGGCAAGGCTTTTTTATCGGATATCGGAAAGAAGCCGGGAAGGAGCGGCTACGAACGGGGATTTGAACAAATCTTTTATCCTTGTGACCGGCAGAAAACCGGAGAGTTCCACTGCGGTAAATTTCGAAGAACACCCGGGAACGGCATTGTCCGGGAACGACCGGCTTTCAAAAACGAAACCGGTTTCAGCGCTGATCTTTCTGACAAAAACGGAAATAAATTTCTCAAAATCGGTTGAGCAGGGGACTTTTACGGTAAACCTGATTTTTGCGTTAAAGGGGAGAGACATGTCGCTTCTCTCAATAAAAATACCCGAGACCCCCTGATGTTCCAGCAATCCGGCAGCTTCTGTAGCGGGGATAAGACCTAAAATTACGGCTCCTGCATCCGACTTGCCGTTGGGAACAACCCTTTCCCCCACAAATTTGAAATCAGGCCTGCTGAAAATTTCGTTCATCGTTTGTTCCTGTTTTTTCTGTGAAACGAGAATGCCGACCTGTACATAATCCATATTCTCCGTTCCCTCGGTCCGGACGTTTCCGGGAAAAGGAACATAAGAAGAGATGGCGCCCGGTTCTCCTGCAAAATTTATCTTGTAAAAAAGCGTTTGCTCTGCCGCTTTCCGGCCGCTCGCAGCGCTCGCGGCACCTGTGGCCGCAGTGCGGCTGTTCCGGCCGTTCTCCGGAGATTGAAATTTTTTCAGATTTAAAAAGGCGTCTTTTGAAGTTTCCGGAGTTTCAGGAAACAAAAAGCCCTGACTTTGTCCGGACATCTTTTTGAATTTCCCCGGAAGAACGGTTTTAAATGTTGAAATTTTGACAGGGCCGGGGGCATCCCTGTACGTTTCGGTCTTTTGTTTTTTCTTTAAATGCCCGAAATTGGTCTCAACATAGTCCTGGAATGAAGGATCTATGAAAAAAACCTTTCCCGGATAATTTAAAATTCCTTCCTGAGCAAAACAAATACCCAGAGAAGCGAGTATTATATATCCGGAAACAAGAATTACTCTCACAATAATTTTCATCTTTAATTTTAACACTACACTAAATAACCTGCCTGATAACATCCACGGAAAAGTTCACTATCCCATGAATCATTATATTGACAGACAGTTTTTGTTTTTTTTCGTAAACCCACCCGAGAAAAAGCCCGGTCGCAAGCGCGAAGCCGGCGCCTGCCCCGTGCAATAAGGCAAAAAACAGAGATGAAATGAGAAGCGAAGGCAAAAATGCCATCTTTTTTCTCAGGGAAACAAATAAAAGGCGTCTAAAAAAAATCTCTTCTTCAATCGGGATCAAGATGTACGCTGAAAAAGAATAAACGGCAAATTTAAAAGAAGATTTCATTATTACATCATGGAGATAGTTTTGTTCTGAGATTCTATCCAAAGGATTCTTCATATGTCTATAGAAATCGTCCGATGTAAAAATATTCGTCTTGATCAGCAGAATCCAAGCTATAGTGATTAACAATAGAATCGCCAATCCCAATAATAAATATACAAGAAAGTATTTGAATACCAGTTTAATATCATCTGTGATGTCAACATCAGAAATAGCCGCTTTAATATTAACGCCGGCTTTCAACAATGCCAGATAAGCTGCCGCGAGAAATACGCTGCCCTGGATTAAATAGACCAATTCACTGTGTATGGAATGTTTATTATTCCAAGTGTATAACCCCAAAAAAACAATAAAGATAATCCCGGCAAGCGCCCAGATTTTAAACCAATCCGTGAGGAAAATCGTATTTTTATCTTTAATCGTTTCCATAGTCCGCTTATATCAAATGTGTTCAATGCCAAAACGGTATATAATATGACATCCCGCCTCGCTTACTGCAGAACGGGATTGAGTGATTTAAGTTTATTTTGCCTTATTCACATCATAGTTTGAGTCACCGCCTTGTCCATTATGATAGGTACTGCCAGAACCGGCTGAATTGCCGGTGTCAGTTGGAACTTCCTCATTACGGCATTGATTGACTAACTTTTTGGTCTCCACCCAAACCTGTTTCCATACTCCATCTATTACTTTCCACAGATAATGTATAAGAATCACTTCAACCAATTCGCAGACCTGTACGGTTTGTTTGGTTTGCATGATCTTTGCAGGCAAAGCCGATTTGAGCGTGTTTACAAGAATTTTATCCTTTATCGTGTAGGGATTAACGTTATTGTCTTTTGTTATTATATACACATTTTCTTCGTTGAAAAGAATTTGCGTATCGGATTGTTCTAGTAAACCAATTGCATACCTATCCGGGTTAGAATTCACAAGCAAATACCACCTTATTATTTCCTTCAGTATTTCATCTTTTATGGCTCCTTTGGCGATCATTCCCTGAATTGCCGTTTCAGAGGTACAAGTAGATGAACACGCACCTGATACACAACTATAAGCGTCGCATTTTGACACCTGCTCAAAAATGCCGTTTACTGACGACATCAAAGGCATGTCAGTATAATAGTATTGCCTTGCTGTCTGGACATCAGGAATTAATGGATTGGTTACTGCGGGAAATCTTTCTATATTTTCCATTATGGAAATACCGCTGTTTCCTCCTGTGTTAAAATCGATTTTCACTTCCTCTGCGCTGACATCTGCGCTGACATAAGAAGCAATCGCCATTACTACCACAAATAACGCTGTTATTGTCTTTCTCATTTTAGTTCCTCCATTATTCTTTATTGTTTTTCTTAAAATAAAAAAAGGAAACAAAATTGCTTTTTCCGCCAATCTTTGTTTGGCGAGACCTCGCCCCAAGGGGGCGGGCAGCATCTTGTTTCCCCTGGTGATCCCGCATTCAATGGTGCGGGAGTGGATGCTCCTCTGCCTCTGTCAGAAGATTACAAGGGCAATTTACGGAAAGTATATTTTACATTGAAATCCAGCGGGAAGATAAGATACCTTGGACCCACACGAATGCGGAAAATGGTCCTATTAGAAAATAGGCATAAAGGGCACTTTTACATAATCTTATTATCGGAAAGAAGTTTCTTGAGACTGTTTATGTCCGGTTTTATGATGAACGGCTTTGAAACCGATTTCATCGCGGACTGGATGTCTTTCAAACCGTTGCCGGTTATAAGCAAAACCACGCTTTCGTTCGCGTTTACCTTCCCCTCTTTCAGGGCTTTTTTCAGTCCCGCGTAAGTCGCTGCTGCGGCAGGTTCCGCGAAAACGTTGGATCCCCGCGCAATCTGCGGAATGGCCTGAATGATTTCCTGGTCAGTAACGGAAACTGCAAATCCTTTTGAATCTCTCAGCGCCATCAACGCGGCCATGCCGTCCCTCGGCATGCTGACCGATATGCTGTCGGCTATGGTATTTCCCGAAACCGGGTGGATTTCTCCGCCCGAATCAAAAGCGCGTTTTACAGCGTTGCTGTTTTCCGCCTGCACAGCAGCCATTTGCGGCAGTTTCTCTATTATCCCCAGCCTGTGAAATTCGACAAAACCCTTCCAGATTCCGCTTATGATATTCCCGTCCCCCACAGGCGCAAAAACCTTGTCCGGCGTCTCCCATTCCAGTTGTTCGCATATTTCAAAAGCGCAGGTTTTTTTGCCTTCTCTCGTAAAAGGATTGTATCCCGTGCTTCTGTTATACCACCCGTACTCGGAACACGCCCTGAGACACAAATCAAAAGCATCGTCGTAAGTCCCCTTGACCATTATGACAACCGCTCCGAAGACCAGAAGCTGGGCTACTTTTGCCTGGGGAGCGGTCTCCGGCACGAAAATCACGGTTTTTAATTCGGAACTGCCCGTTAGGCAGGCGAGTGAAGACGCTGCATTCCCGGTGGAAGCAGTTGCAACGACCTTTTCCTTTAATTCCAGCGCCCTTGCCATAACCACCGCGCTCGCCCTGTCCTTCAAGGAAGCGCTCGGGTTTCTGCCTTCGTCTTTAATGTACAGATTCGCAATTCCCGCTTCCTGCCCTAATTTTTCGGCTTTGTAAAGAGGCGTCCATCCGATTTGAACGGGAGGGATGTATTTCAGGCTTGAAATCGGAAGCAGGTCCTCGTATCTCCATATGCTTCTGTTCCAGTTCGCCTTCAAAACTTCGTAATTAAGACGTTTTTTTATCAGGTTGTAATCGTAAATTACGTACAAGTTGCCCCCGCACGAGGCGCAGGTATATTTGACTGAGTCAAGTTTGTGGTCTTTTCCGCAGCTTAAGCATTGAAGTTATAAGGACGGGACAGTCCCTGTTCCCTGATGGAACAGGGACGGATTTATCCGACCCGAATAAAAGCGGGTTTGATAAATCAAACCCCTACAAAAACCATGATATCCAAATCTAAAGATCCGTTGGTTACACTACACTACAATCCCTCAATTTCCATTTTCTGTTTTTATAGTATCAATAATTGCCGAACGCACGGCATCAGTAAATTTTGATAAATATTCGTAGTCCTCTTCAAGTTTTTCAAGAAGGTTAAGAGTGATTTCCAGCTGGACTCCGCCTTTTTTAGCTTTATTCGCTATGTTTTCAGGACTTTTGCCCGGAAGTCTTTTGCACGGAATTTCAACTTTAAAGCCGGCCATGCTCAGATTCCCGGCGATTTTTTGTTTTATATTTTCATTCGTCCCGCCGATGCAAACCGTTTCTCCTTTGTCCGCCTGCCCGTGAATAGAAACGGCCAGAAGGCTTGATGTTGTCATGGCAATCGCAGGAGGGTCTTCAAATCGGGAAGATGTTAGATGAAGTCTTCTGCTGTTTTTTCCGAGCCAGCCCTCAAAAAGATAAAGATTAAAACCCGTATCCGCAATCCGTCTTGCAATCCCGGAAGTTCCCTGTTCAATTTGACCGCCGTGTATCGCAAGTATCGTTACGTTAGAGCGCCTGTCATAAACTTCCGTGGAATAATCCCTGCCGAAGACATGATTTATCTGAAGGGTTTTTAAATCAGGGTAAACGTCCTGTCCGATTCTTATTTTATTAAAATCCGCAGCGCAGGCGCTTAACAGGACACAAAATAATAAGGTGATAAGGTGATAGGGTGATAAGTGAGGGCGTTCAGGTGGTGGGGTCATGAGGTTCTTCTACGCTACTTCCTATTCGCTGTCTTTTCCGATGGGGCGATGTGAGTGCCGGTTTTCCCTTCAAGCGCCAGTCCGATTGATTCCGGATTAGTAATAATCGCTTTTTTGCCGCCCTTTTCTATATATCTTAATATTGCTTTTACTTTCGGCAGCATTGAACCGGGTTTAAAATGGCCTTCTTCAAC
>JACQWV010000057.1 GCA_016209085.1 Elusimicrobiota bacterium | reverse complement strand
TGTGCCTAGCGATTCTGAATATTTCATTCGCTCTTGCGGATTCATTTTTTGAAACCAGGATTTTAGCGATTTTTCTCTTTCCGCGCCGCAGCATTTCCGCAACGGAATTCATGCCGTATATATATTCGGGTTTGGTCATTTTAAAACGGAGACGGATATGCCGGGTCTCTTTCTTTTGAGAGTATGTACAAAATGCTCATCAAAATCTGGGCGGGATGGGCAAGTCTTGCGTAATTGAACTCCAGATGAACCTGAAAACGGTCGGATGAGCTCGGGTCAAGAAACACAAATCCGGCGCGGCGGTCCTGAACAAATATTCCGTAGCGGCGCCTCAAAACGCCGCCCAGATGCCCGAATATCTTCCTTAAAAAACAAACCTTCGGATATTCGTCTTTTATTGTAAAAATAATCTGACCGTCCACATCAAAGAAATCCCATTCCATACCGAATATTGAGCCGCGTCCGGATAAACGCGCCACATCTTTGCCTTTGCCGTCTTTCAACAGGCAGTACGAAGGATGTTTTCTTGCTTCCAGCATCAGATTTCTTTGACTGTCATAGAGTTTTAAAACCTGTTCTTTGTTGATAAAATTAACTGTTCCTATCAAAAACGGAACGAGGAATAAAACCTCAGGCGCCGAAGCCCATATTCTTCCCAAAGGAAACTGTAAAAGTAGGTTCGTGAATCCCCCGGGAGTCCCGAAAAATTCAAACAGACTCCACAACACATGAAGGAAAAGAAGTCCATAAAAGAAAATTACAAAATGAATCCTGTAATCGTCATTGTAATTTGCGACCAGATTCTGTCTCTGCCTCGTAAGCACGTAATAATTAATGTCTTTGGAAGAAACTATTCTGGTTACTATGAACGGAAAGAAAAAATCGGGCGGGACATCCTGGGGCGGAGGAGCAATTTTCGGATTTTGTATGCCGGCGACCATGCTTCTGGCTGCAAAAGAACCCGCAAACCAGACGACAGCAATAACCGCCCATATCCAGAAAGGCAGCGGGTTTCTTGGAATGTAAGGAGGCAGTTTGGCGATTATCTTCTGTTCCGGCGTCTCCCGTTCAGGAAAAGTTTTAATGCCGGAAAGTATCTCAGCGGTCTTTTGCATGCCGGCTTCTTCAATGCTTACGGTTGAAGAAACAAGCGCGCCGGTAGACGTCAGAATCCCGGCCACGGTTTCAGTGGCAGTCGCCGGAGACTGGTATTCTTCCAAAGGCAACTCCTTAGGTTCTTTCTTTACGATTTTTGGCTTCGGAGGCGGCTTCGGTTTGGCTATCTTGATTATTTCTCCGGGTTTTCTTATCGTAAAAACTATGCTTTTGAACTCCGAATCCGACATGTTCTGAACAGAAATCGCAAACGACGCCTCGCTGTAAGTGAAAAATCCGACATATATTGACACGCCCATTGAATCATAGGAAGCGTAGTAGACATTTGAAACGCCGTGGATGGAAGCGCTTTTTACGTCCCCTGAAATAGAGGTTCCTTTTGTCCTGAGAGAGTCAATCTGCTCTTTCACCCGCATTTTCAGGTAATATTCGCTGAGTTCGGAATCAAGTTTGGCAAACTCAAAGATTGATTTGCCGCGCTCCATCTTTAGAACCACATCGGGGTCATTGCTTTTGGCGAAAGTCCAGCCTGCGGGAAAATCCACGGAGAAAACCGAATTAGCGTCTTTATGTTCGGAAGAATAAAGAAATAGATTATAAACGAAAAAGAACGGCAAAACTAATTTTGTCATAGCTTTTTGTCAATATTATTATATTACTTTGTAAGATGTAACAAAAGTTACATTAGTCCGAAAAACTCAGTTCTCCATGACTTTCATTGACAAACAGTCGTATAAAAAAATGCGCCTGAGTTTTTCGGAGTTATAAATTTTAAATTTTGAATTCTTAATTGAGAATAACTCAAAATTCAACATTCAAAACTCATAATTCCCGAATTCCAACTGAGGAATTCGGGTTAGTGTTTATGTTTATGATGGATGTCCGGAAGATGCGGATGAGAATGCTCCATGGTTTCATGCGCGTGCTGATGGGAATGCGCGGGCATGCCCTCGGAAATTTCCGGACCATGCTCGTGAATGTGATGTTCGTCGTGAACGTGCGAATGGTCATGCGTCAATTTCTCATGATAATGGCCGTGCAGATGTTTTTCTATCAGGATTAAAAACACGCCGGCAGCCATAAAAGCGGCGGCAATCAGAAACTGAAAGCCGAAAGCTTCTCTGAGAATGACGAATGAGAAAAACGCTCCGATAAACGGATAAATCCCGAATACGGCGCTTGTTCTTGCCGCTCCGATACCTCTCAGGGAATATATGAAAAAAATGAGGCTTGCCCCGTAGCTCAATGCTCCCAACGCCAATCCGAGGATAATGAATTCAGTCTCCGGAACGGTTTCTCCGGCATATACCGCAAGAAAAAGATTTATCGCTCCTCCGGCGAATCCTTTAATTGAAGCCAGAACCGCCGGATTTTTGGACGAAACCATGGCGGTTAAATTATTGTCAACCCCCCACATCAACGAGGCAATGATTATGAAAATCATGCCTTTTTCCATGGCGAAAGCTTTTACATCCGCGTCAAACGAAAGAATGACAGATGAAAACACAACCAGTAAGGCTGAAAAAGCGAATCTCACGCCGATATGCTCCTTAAAGAAAAGAAATGCAAGAAATGAAGTAAAAACAAGCTCAAAATTCAAAAGCATTGAAGCCGAAGACGCGCTGGTGAGGGCCAGTCCCTTGAACAGAAACACGGGAGCCAGAACCCCGCCGGCCAGAATAAAACCCGAAACATACGGCAGGTCTTTGCTTTCAAGAGAAGCTTCTTTTTTGCCTTCTCCTTTTCTCAGAACCACATATAAAGAAAGCCCCATGCCGCTGCCCAGATAGCATAAAGAAGCGAGCATGAAGGGATGAATTTCTTTTAAAAGAATTTTTGAAAGCGGCGCGGAAATGCCGAAGAAAAACGCGGCTAAAATTGCGTATAAATATTTCATCAATTTAATATAATATTATATCTTTATGAAAACCAAAAACGAAAAAATCGATATTTGCATAATAGGAGCCGGATATGTGGGACTTGTATCCGGCGCGTGTTTTGCCGAAATGGGCCACAGGGTCGTATGCGTGGATTCCGACGAGTTCAAAATAGCCGGGCTGCAAAACGGAAAAATCCCCATATATGAAAAGAACCTGGACACGATAGTCCTGAAAAATACCAAGCGAAAAAGGCTTTTTTTCACCACTTCAATCAGGGAAGCAATGTTTTATCAGAACCTAAGAGCGCAAGCGATATTCATTGCGGTCGGCACCCCGCCGAGGCCCGACGGCTCGGCTGATTTGTCGGCAGTTGAAAAAGTCTCCGAACAGATAGCCCTTAACATGACGGATTACACCCTTGTGGTGGAAAAATCCACCGTTCCGGTGGAAACCTGCGACTGGATTTATAAGACGATTATGCGCTGCAACAAAAAAAACATTCCTTTTGACGTAGCCTCAAATCCCGAATTTCTGCGGGAAGGCGCTGCAGTTGAAGACTTTCTCAAGCCGGACAGAATAGTGATGGGGGTTGATTCAAAACGAGCGGAAGAACTGTTGAAAAAAATATACAAACCCCTCAAAAAAGCGCGGATTCTCGTAACGGACACAAAAAGCGCGGAATTGATAAAACACGCTTCAAATTCCTTCCTTTCAACAAAAATATCTTTTATCAACGCCGTGGCCAATATATGCGAAAAAACAGGAACGGACATTGATCAGGTTGCAAAAGGCATGGGTCTGGACAAAAGAATCGGCGCAAGTTTTTTGAAAGCAGGTATTGGGTTTGGCGGATTTTGTCTTCATCCTGACGAACAGCTGGTTGTGCGTGACCCTTTAGGCAAAATAAGACTTGCGCCTATAAGCAGGTTGCATAAAGAAGTCAAATTCTCAAATGCCATTTGGGAAACACTTAGCCTTAATGCAAGCAATAATGTGGTTGGATTTCAGCCTATCACTGCTGTCAGCTCCAGGCCATATCAGGGAAATCTTCTCAGGATAAAAACAAAAATGGGTAAAGAAGTAATGGTAACTGAAGATCATCCGCTTTTAACCTTACAATCTTCCCTATGGATACTTAAACCGGCTTCAGATGTCACAACAAATAATTGGTTGCCTACCTTCCTTTCCATACCAGCGGCTCCCAACCACGCCATAATAGACCTCATAGATTTGTTTAAAACCCAACAGCCTCCTTTCTTTCATAGTATAAAGACACGGCCCCGCCAGAAAAAGCAATGGGTTTTGAGCCCTGCTGCAAGGAAAAGATTGCTTGCCTTGACTCAAGGGAATTGCTCACGAGTTTGCGACATTGTCACACGTGGACATCCAATGTCCTTATCTGAATTTATCGAGCTGGAAAGATGCGGTCTTTTAAATTGGTCACATGAAGATATCGAACTTTACACTGCGAAAGGAAACACCACTTGTGTGCCTGCCATTATTAAGATAACAGACGATTTTTGCCGATTTTTGGGTTATCTGGCAGCAGAAGGCTGTATATTACAGGAGAACCGTAAAAGGGGTGTGCGTGAACGCATCATTTTTCATTTCCATGAATCTGAAGAAGAATTTATAAACGATGTCAAACGCATACTCAGCGAAATGGGAATACGATTTACTACTTTTCATGTAAAACAACACCACACCATGCGGATTCTAATTAGCTCAAGAATTTTTGCTCATTTTCTTAGAGACATTCTGCACTGTGGGACAGATTCTTACACGGCTAATGTTCCTGATATGGTCATGACATGCCCGAATTCAGGGCGCAAGGCATTTTTGGAAGGCGCATATCGCGGAGACGGCTCCGTGTATTACCACAAACATTCTCCGGCAGTAACTTACGATTTTGGAACTGTAAGTAAAAATATGGCAACAGGAATGACAACCCTGGCACATTCTCTAGGAGTAGTTCCAAGCTATAAAACCGCATGGCAGAACAAATCAACAATGCCCGCTCATTTTTTGAGAATATCAGGAGCGTCCCAAGTCAAGCTATTAAGTAAGGTAAAAGGAGAGAAATGCCAATTAGAAATTTCAAACCGCTTAAATCTTTTGAAAAGAAACATTGCACCCACTGGTTATAAAATCCTTTCTTCTCAAGTCGGCGCTGTTCGGATAACCTGTATAGAGAAAGTACCATATAAAGGCCCTGTCTACAGCATAGAAGTTGAAAAATGGGAAACATTTGCGCTAGCCAATGGTCTAGTAATTCACAATTGTTTTCCGAAAGATTTGGAAGCGTTTTACTGGCTCAGTCAGAAAAAAGGCTATGATTTTCATCTGCTTAAAACAGTCAAGGACATAAATGAAAGCCAGAAATTCTGGATTGTCCGGAAAGTTGAAGAAGAACTATGGAACCTTGAAGGCAAGACAATAGCAATCCTTGGCCTTGCATTCAAACCAAATACCGACGACATGCGATTTGCTCCGAGCATTGACATAATAAATGCCCTGCTTGAAAAAGGCGCGAAAATCAGGGCTTACGACCCTATTGCAATGGAAAATGCAAAAAAAGTCCTTAAAAACGTTGAATTTTCAAAAAATACGCATGAATGCGTGAAAGGCTCGGACTGCATATGCCTCGTTACCGAATGGGAAGAGTTCAGGAATCTTGATTTCAAAAAAATCTTATCCCTTGTAAAACATCCCATATTGATTGACGGAAGGAATCTGTACGACCCGTCACAGATGCGGAAAATCGGATTCACTTACAAGTCAGTGGGAAGACCATAGACAGGAGTAATTACTTAATCTCTCTGTAGGAGCATTAAATGAGAATACTTATAACAGGAGTCGCGGGATTTATAGGCAGCCATCTTGCAAGATATCTCATTAACAAAGGCCATCATGCAATCGGAATAGACAATTTTATAACCGGAAACATAGAAAACATAAACGATTTATTTAAGACTTCCGAATTTGAATTCATAAAATTAGATGTCACGAACTACATTCACGTTCCGGGAAAGATTGACGCTGTTCTCCATTTTGCAAGTCCTGCAAGCCCGATTGATTACCTGAAGTATCCGATCCCGACCCTTAAGGTGGGCGCGCTCGGCACCCACAAAGCCCTGGGTCTTGCAAAAGAAAAAAAATCGGTTTTCATGCTGGCGTCAACCTCTGAAGTCTACGGGGACCCTCTGATAAATCCCCAGCATGAAAAATACTGGGGCAATGTAAATCCGGTCGGCCCGCGCGGGGTTTATGACGAGGCGAAAAGATTTGCCGAAGCAATGACCATGGCTTATCACAGGTACCACAAAATGCCTGTAAGAATCGCGCGGATTTTCAACACATACGGCCCGAATATGAGGCTTGAAGACGGAAGGGCTGTGCCCAATTTCATGGTGCAGGCGCTAAAAAACAAGCCGATAACGGTTTACGGAAAAGGAAAACAAACGAGAAGTTTGTGCTACGTTTCGGATTTAATTGAGGGAATTTATAAACTATTGATGTCAGACATAAACGAACCTGTCAATTTAGGCAATCCGCATGAGATTGCAATACTGGAACTTGCTGAAATAATAAAAAAAATCACTAAAAGCAAATCAAAAATAATTTTTCGTCCCCTGCCCCAGGATGACCCGCAAGTCAGAAGACCTGATATAACCCTTGCAAAAACCAAACTGAAATGGCAGCCGGAAGTAAGTTTGGAACAAGGCCTGAAGAAAACGATAGATTATTTTTGATTCTTACCTCTAACTTTTTCTATTCGCAAGAGTTTCTTCTTCATTGCCAGTCCGCGGAAAGCTGAAAAGCCTCCTAAATTTCCCCCCGCACCCAGCACCCTGTGACAAGGGATTATAATCGGCACCGGATTTTTTGCCATGGCTTGTCCGACTGCGCGAGCTGAACGCGGACGACGCAGTTTTTCAGCCAATTCCCCGTACGTGCAGGCGCTGCCGCTCGGTATTGAACGCGCGGCTTTATAAACCAAACCATAAAAAGGCGGGATATCAGGGATGTCAAGAGGGATGCCGGAAAAATCCCGGGTATTTCCTTTTAAATGCGTCTGTATGTTTCTGATAAGTCTGCGCGCCCAGGAAGGGGGTCTGGATTTTTCCGGCAAGCCGGCTCTGGAGAGCAATTTCTCAAGCGTCTTTTTCCTGTTTGCTTCCGGCAATTGCAAAGCCCTGACGCCGTTTTTTGTCCAGGCAATGCCGCAACACCCGATAACAGTCTCAAAAAGCGCATGTCCAGCAGTCAAATTCTTCAATACATTCATAGGAGATTCCTCCTCACTCGTTCCTTGCCGCCTCCTGGATTACCCGCTGCTTTAAAACCCAGTTTAAAGAAAAGCGGCGTCGACCATACGCGTTCGGCATCTGCGCAACGCAGGCTCCGGGCCCGTTCCATTTCTCTTCCGACGGATCCGTGTGGGGAATCCGGGGATGTTCATAACAGGTTACACGCACCAACCTGTTGTAAAAAAGTCGTTCGGATTGCAACATATAAACAGGCTTCAGGATTTAATGTTCTCAGATTTCTCTGTTTTTAAAACAAGATACAGGCGCAGGGAAACGCAGACCATAAAAGCCGAAAATAAGCCGCGCAAAATCCAGACCGCGCCGAGAGCCGCGTCGACAAGGGAACCAGAATTTGAACCTTTCATCAGCATTCCAAAGCAAATTTCCATTAATATCACGGGGAATAATATTACCGCAAATATTTTAAAGAGCCTGTTTTTAGTCGCTCTATAGCTGGCTCTCAATGCCTCAAACGGACATTTTATGGAATCCACCACTATTGCCTCCATAACAAGGCAGAATCTCAACACAAATAAGATGCCGACTACCATTAAAACAAGAGCAAGAATAACTGTCGGACTCAGAATGGCTGAAGCCGTCTGGTTCAAATAAAGAAATAGTTCGCCGGGCATTTGGACAATTATCGTCAAAATAACAACCGCAATTACGCCTGACGGCAGTCTGGCAAAAGTTTCTCCTGTAAACCCTGTTAGAAATCCGCCCTGCCCGAAGGGCACGGCGGCAGCCCCGCCTATGGCGGGGCTTATTTCTAACGGGGTAAAAGCGGAATACCCCGCGTGCTGTCTCATTTCTCCCTCATATATATGCCTTATCAGGCCAAGCCCCAGCCATGTCTCGCATACGGCGGTTATAAGGAACAATATGTCCGAAAGCCGGTCTTTTGCGGTAAAAGAAAAAAAACGCAGGTTGTCTCCGATGCCGAATTTAAGATTGAGCAGATGCTGGATAATCTCAAAAATTATTGACACGACAACAAAGAAAATAACGGCCCTGCGGTATTTAATAAACCACTGATACCCTGTTTTGAAGATAATTATCATTTTCCCTGCTGCCTTTTCTGCTACTGAGCGTTCTTGTCCGTTGCTGTCTGGGGAGGCTGACTGGGATCGAGGTTGGGGTCCGGGAACGGGAACCAGAACGGGTACGGATTGGGATAAGGGAACGGATACGGATGGGGATAGGACGGGTCTATCTTGTGGTGCGTGACGGCCTTAAGAACGCCGTTAGTAGAGCAGAGCAGGGCAGGGTTCTGCGTCAAATCCTTGACCTCATTGAAACAAGCCACAGGATCGTTAGAAGCGGCGCCGGAACAAAGCAGCGCCGGATAGTTCGTCAGTTCTTTAGCCGCGTTGAAACAGTCTATAGGAGCGTTAGACACGGCGCCCGAGCACAAAAGAGCCGGATAGTCCGTCAAACCCTTGGCCGCGTTAAAACACTCTACCGGCGCAAGGCCGGCCGCTTTGGCGCAGAGCAGAGCGGGGTAACGCGTCTGCTTCTCCGCCGCGCGGAAACAGTCCAGCGACGCATTGGATGATGCCCCCAGGCAGAGAAGAGCCGGGTATCTCGTCATGTTCCCGGCTGCTTTGAAGCAGGACACAGGAGCAGCTGGGTCATGCGCCCCGGCGCAGAGCAGAGCCGGGAACCGGGTCAGTTCCTTGGCGGCGTTGAAGCAATCCACCGGAGCGTTAGACACGGCGCCGGAACAAAGCATGGCGGGATACCGGGTTAAATCTTTGGCCGCGGAAAAACAAGCCGCCGGCGCAGTTGAATCAGCGCCTGCGCAGAGCAGGGGAGGAAAATTCGTGAGCGGACTTGCCGCTTTATAGCAATCAACTGTCCCCGAGAAGGCGGCCGGAACAAGGCGGCATTGCTCGCAATCGGTGCCGTGAGCGCTGCGAACGGCCGGCTGGACAATGGAACCAGCTGAAGGCGGCATTGTTTCAAACGCTTCGGCCTGAATAGCCAGTTCCAGGCCGGATTCGGCTGTCTGCCGCAAAGCTTCATCTGACATGGCCGCGTCCGCCTCAGGCGGACAGACGGCCAGAAATGCACACAGGCACATCGCAAAAAATTTTGGAAAAGTAGTCATAGCATAATTATAGCAAACTTCTGTTTCTTCGCTATTTTATTGCGCCTGATACCACTTTACGAATTCGTCCCAGTTGGAATATTGCGCCCACTGAAGTTCGTTGTAGCCGTCATTGAATGAGTATCCCGGCAGATAAACAGCTATGCCGTGTGAATTGGAATCAGGAAAAACATTTTTTAAAATAGATGTATGTCAATTACCTGACTGCCAAAAAGATACAAATTATTAAAAAATTGATGATAGCATGCATTACAATGTTTATTTTTAAATCACCATGCTTTTCATACAAATAAGAGGCTATTACGCTATACACAAAGGCCATTATGAGATTGCCATGAATGAGGCAAAACAACAAACTGCTTAAAAGAGTAGAAAGAAAAAACGAGCTTTTTTTCCTTAAAGAAACATAGAGAAACCTCCTGATTAAAATTTCTTCTTTCAACGGGGTGAAAATACACATATTTATGAAAATAACTAAAAAAAGAATTAAGTCTTTTTTTTTGAAAATATCTTCCAAAATGGAAATAAGAATTGAATTCTCAAATATTTCAAAACCAAAAGAAGGAGCTTTGAGATAATATAATGTTGTCAAAACAACAAAATAAAAAAGTGTGAAAGGTAGAGATAATTTTAAGCCTTTGAAAATTTCTTTTTTAAGTTCAGGAGGATTTAAAGTTATCCCAAGTCTTGAAACTGATACCCATAGCAAAACTGCACACATTACGAAATTAGTTAGAAATTCGGTTAGAAACAAAAAATAATTTTTATCCAAAGAAAAATTAAGCAAATGCCCGGTAATTTTTAAAAAAATATAAACTGCCATGCCAAATATAAAGTTTGAAGCTATAAATAAAAAAGAAGCCAAAAGTGAAAGGGAATTTTTAAATTCTTTGGGTTGGTCTAATTTATTCATGTGTAGTTATCTTTTGAAAACAAAATGCGTGCGGCAAAGAACCGCACGCATGGTTAATAAATGTCTTTTTACTTAACATTAATGCGTTGAAGATTATTGTCTATCTCGTATTGCTCATCTGGAGTTATCTGGGCATCATCAGAAGATGGTTTATATTCATATTGAGTGCAAGTTTTAGCCTCTTTACAAACCTCCACATATTTTTGTTTCGCAGCATCCCAAACCGTATCGCATATTTTTTCAACTACCCAACTAATACATGCTCCAATTACCCAGTCAACCCAGCCTTTGTCGGAATTTTTTATTAAATAATTTTGAGCGGTTTGGGAGACTTTGTCTTTCTCCTGATACCACTTTACGAATATTGCGCCCACTGAAGTTCGTTGTAGCCGTCATTGAATGAGTATCCCGGCAGATAAACCGCTATGCCGTGTGAATTGGAATAGCTTCCGTTGGTGTATCTGTTGTGCCCTACAAGCTCTTTGTTTATGAAGTCCATCAGGAATAAATAATTACGCCTTTAATGAAGATTATAAAAAGATTTATAAATGAATGGAGCATGATATTTACAGGAAGCTTGCTCTCTTTTTCATAAACCCAACCCAAATACATGCTATAGAAAAATGGAATAAGACTTAAATGAAAAATAGTAAAAATCAAAGATGATATGGTAAGCGATAGGACAAAATTAAACTTCTCTCTTAAAGCTACAAACAATAATCTTCTAAACATTAGTTCTTCCAATATTGGAGCAATGATACAACTGGAAAATATTAATATAATAAAACCAGTTAAATAAAATTCTCCATCAACAATAAAAAAATTTTTAATCGTAGACGAGCCTGATTTATATCCCAAGGAATCAATTCCCATTAATTCATAAAGACCCCACAACAAAACCGCGGCGGATATAAAAATAGTAATGAATATAAAAAAATACCTGATGGATAATTTTAAATTTTCCTTATAATTTTCTACGTATGCGTTAAAACAGAGTTGGAAATTTATCTTATATTCGTCTCTTAAAACATAAAACAAACCGATGCTCATACAAATCTGGATTAAGGGAAAATAAATAATTTCAAAATATTTTATTGGCACAAAAAAATTCAGAAGCAATTTTACAAGAAGAGAGGCTGCAAATACTGATAAAAAAAGAATAATCCAGACTTCTTTCAAAGGAACTATTTTTTTTACTTTTAATTTCATTTTAATTTATTATTATATCTATCCTCGCATAAATAAAGCAATATAAAACAGTCAAATATATTGAGAATTCTAAATAAATATCCCCCAAGGAAACATGGGGGATATTTAGCAACTCTCTCTTAAAAAATATCTTCTCTTTAAAGTCTTTGTTGTTCAGTTTCGTTCGGAGCAATCACGCCGCCATAAGCGTGATCTTCTACTGGTTCCCAATGTTTACAAATAAATTCTGTAACCTCTACAAATGTTATTATGTTTCCAATGGCGCTTCCGTTGGTGTATCTGTTGTGCCCTACAAGCTCTTTGTTTATGAAGTCCATCAGGGCATTGCCTTTTGCAGTGACATCCGCATTTTTAGTCTCTTTCAGTATCAGCGAAACAAAGTGATACAGGTCCTTGTTGTCTGAAATAGCGTAGCTCTGCGCGTTCCCTACGGCTTTTTTTACGAGCTCTTTTTCTCCGGCATTGCTGGCGCTGTAAGTGAATTCATTCACAACCTTCAGGAAGCCGTTTATGGCCGCGGACTTGACATAGCTCTGGGTTGAACCCTCGCCTATAGACTGATAATGGTCAGAGTAAGCGTCAACCGCAACTTTCGCAAACTGCTCGGGAGTCATTGCCGGGCCCGCTATCAGCGGAGAAAGAAGCGCATCATACGTATAGCCGTCTCCGGGTTCGGTCTCTTCAGAGCCTACTATAAATTTAGCGTAATCCTTTATTTCGTATACCACTTCAGCCATTCCCATCAGACACGCGTCTGAGCCGTAAACATCAACCCCGTCCATGTCTCTAAGCGCCATCCCCAGCTGAGGCGTTGTCAGATGCGTTCCGGTTTCGTCGTCATAGGAAATGCCTTTGGTGATAAGCCCCCTGATGTTCTTTTCCCAGCCGGAGCCGTGATTCCAGATGACTATCATGTATTTCTTGGCAGGATATTTTGCTTTTGCCCATTTGCCGAAAGCCGCTACAGACTGCCAGTCGCCCATGTCTGTTTTGCCGAGGTCCTCTACTACAGGAGAAGTGATTTTGCTTGTGTCATTGTCTTTCTTTACAAGGTATCTTCTCGTGCCCTTCCAGTCCCCGTCAGAGGAATCAAATCCGTCCATTCTCCCGATTTCAACGACAATATTCACCTTATCGGAAGAGCCGACCGCTTCCATTTCATTGACGTCTTTGAGACCGAATCGTTCAAGATTGTTTTTGGCGTTTATGAAAACCATTATGGTCCATTCTTTTATTTTGCTGTCCGGTTTGTTGAAAAACCAGTCCCAAAAACTCTTATCTTCCGAAGACAGAGGCTCCGGAACGTTGATACCCGTCTGCGCTATTTCTTCTTTTATGCCTCTGTTCAGTTTTTGTCCGTCAAAGCTGATCTCTGAGGAAACGATTGAGGCGCTGAATAAAAATACCATCAAGAACATCAGCAGTTTGTTCAACATAACTATTCCTCCTGACCTATGGGCGTGCCGCATCAAGAGCTATGCTCATCAAGCGGCCTGACCTGTGGGCGCAATTTTGTGGCGCAAGGCCACATTCAAAGTTTACATTAATATTGATGGTTATCAAGGGACAAAGCGCCTATTTTAGATACCCTTTGGTCCTATTTATAAATAGACCGGAAGTCCTATTGATATATATCAAAAATTGCTGATTTTTATTACTTCAGAAAAGTTTTTATAAGCTCGTCCCATGAAGTGTCATTTGCAAAAGAAAGGTTTCTGAAACTTTTGTAAAACTTTTGTGAAGGCATGTAAATTGCAAGACCATGCTCTTTCTCGTCGTAAAGAGCGTAGTTTAACATGACCACTTCACTCGTTAGGAATAAAAATGCCTCTTTGGCCTTTTCGGTTATAGCAGGGTCTTTGGCTGAAGCAGAAAGG
>JACQWV010000087.1 GCA_016209085.1 Elusimicrobiota bacterium | reverse complement strand
CTGTGTCCAGAAATATCAGATGAATTGGATTTAACAGCCCTGGATGCATATTTCAGCTATCTTTATATTCCGTACCCTTTTACTGCTTATAAAAACATAAAAAAACTGGAACCTGCAAGTTGTCTTGTGTTTGAAAAAGGCGGTGCCAATATAACCAGATACTGGCGGATAGAAGATTTTTCAATAGAAACGCAGTTATCTGGAAATGAGTGCATTGAAAAAATAGATGATTTGCTTTCAAAAAGCGTAACCGAGCAAATGGTTTCGGACGTTCCGTTGGGGATTCTTTTCTCAGGCGGTATGGATTCCTCATCAGTGCTTTATTACATGACAAAAGTTTCAAACCTGCCGGTAAAGACTTTTACAATAGGTTACGGTTCCGCAGATGAAAGTTTTGATGAAACGGTCAAAGCGCAGTTTGACGAACCTTTTGCGGATGCCTCTGCGATTCCCACGTATCTTGTAACCAGAGAAGCGCACAAAAAAGTTACCGTGGCGCTGACGGGCATAGGCGGCGACGAGATATTTGCCGGGTATCCAAGGTATCTGGGCGCAAGGCTGTTGCCCCTTTATATAAAAACGCCGGCCTTTTTTAGAAAAATAATACAGGCAGGCGTCAGGCATATTCCGGAATCCGCCAGTGCGGCCAACCTCCCCGGCAGGATTAAAAGATTTATAAAAGCAGATGCCAGCGATTTTAAATCCGCATATATGTCGTGGATATCGTGCTTTACAAAAGAAGAAAAGAAACAACTTTACTGCTCCGGTCGTCTTGTTGCGCTTGAGAATTCCTGGCATGCTTTTTCCGGAAAACTGGACGGATATGACGACATATTTGCTTTTGAAACAAAAAGATATCTGGCTTCTGATTTGCTGTGCCTTTCCGATAGAACTTCAATGGCTAATTCCCTTGAACTGAGGGTTCCTTTTCTTGATGTGAGATTGGTTGAGTTTATGACGCAAGTTCCACTATCCATTAAGACGCGTGGTTATAAACTAAAATATCTTCTTAAGAAAGCCATGTCCGGAAAATTGCCGGAGCAGATTATAAAAGCAGGCAAAATGGGTTTTCAGGTGCCGCTTGCCAGGTGGTATAACGAGGAATTAAAAGATTCCGTGCGTGAAATACTTGCTCCCTCATCTTTGAAAAAAAGCGGGTACCTGGACCCGGCATATATTGAAAATATATTAACAGAACATGAAAGCGGCCGCAGAAACCTGGCTGACCAGATATATGCCGCGATGATGTTTGAATTGTGGCTGGCTGCTCAAAGAAGAAACCTTGCCGCAAAAAAATTTCTTGCACTCATTAATATTAAATCTCCGCCTGTCTATCGGAGCCTTGGCACAGGCGGGGAAAAGATACTTCTGATTAACATGGCCGGATTGGGCGACATTGTTATGATGACCCCCATTCTGAGGGCGCTGAAAACCGCTTATCCGGGCTCGGAGATTTCGCTTTTAACGATAGACCGTTCAACCGGTCTGGCTTCAAAGTTAAAAGAAATTTCAGAAATATTTTCCGTTCCGGTAACCTACAAACTCCCGGACATGTTGGGTCTCTGGGGTCTTTTTAAAATATTGTTTGCTTTAAGCAAACGCCGTTTTGATGTCGCATTAAATCTCAGACTTGTTTCTTCCGGGTCAGGCTCATGGAAGATGCGGTTAATAAACGCTTTTATCAAATCAAAATTCACGATAGGCAGGTGTTTAAACGGATTAAACTACGAATCCGACGCCATTTACAAAGAAGAGATGGTTGAACATAAAAGCGAGGTGGCGCTTACAGCCAGACTGCTTGAGCCTCTGGGCATAGAAACGGCGGATTTGAACATACATCTTGATGTCCATGAATCTGACAGGGCTTTTGCCGAATCTGAATTGAAAAGACTCGGTATTTCAGGCAGGAAACTCATAGGTTTCAATCCCGGGGCTTTCCGGCCGTCCAGGCGATGGCCGATTGAGAACTGGGTAAAACTGGCGGAAAAATTGCTGGAAACGTATCCTGATTCCGTTATAATGGTCAGCGGCTCCCGAGAAGAGGCCCAAAATTATGACAATCTCTTAATATCAGACCGCGTCAAAATACTTGCCGGCTACGACATGGGAAAACTCACGGCTTTTTTTGAAAAAATGGACTTATTTGTAACGAATGACACCGGCCCGATGCACATGGCAGCCGCTGTTGGCGTGAAAGTGGTGGGAATATTCGGGCCCGGAGATTACTATAGATATTCCCCGTCCGTGAATAAAAATAAATACCAGATAGTCCGCAAAGAAATCCCGGAGTGTGAAATGCCCTGTTATAAATTGAAATGCGAAAATCCGGTGTGTCTCACAAGAATTACTCCGGAGGATGTTTTTACTGCAGTTAAGGAACTTTTATGACCCTACCACCTGCTTATCGCCTAAAGGGCGATATGAAAAACATCTGTGGCACTTTAGCGCCACAAGCAGGTGGTGGGGTGAATATATCGGTTCCTTGTCCGATATGCGGAGAAAACGCTTCAGAATGGAAATACGGATTTAAACGGTGTAGCGCCTGCGGAATCGTTTATTTTTCCGAGAAAGGCGAATTATCGCCTGCGCCGTCTTACGAACGATTAAACGAGAAGCAGATATATTTTTCCTCCAATGTTAATATATTCTCTGGCTGGTTAGAAAGATTGGAAAAAATCATCGGTTCTGGAAAAAATCTTCTTGACATAGGATGCGCTTACGGAGATTTTATTAAACTTGCCCTTTCCCGCGGCTGGACGGCTGAAGGAATAGAAATTTCTCCTGAAATGGCAGGTCATTGCAAATCCTCAGGACTTAAAGTTTACGACAAGGATATCCTGGAATTAAATTTGGCTGCCGGCTCTTACGACGTCATAACCATGTGGGCAGTGCTTTCATTAGTGCGGGAACCCCAACCCGAGCTGTCTGAAGCATTCCGCATATTAAAACCAGGCGGACTGGTGTTGGTGAGGGATTATAATTTTCTGTTTCACAAACTTGCCGTGAGTTTGCAAAATACGGGTTTTTGGAAATTATTTAACGCCAGACCGGGCATTTTGCATAACTGGAATTTCACTCCGAAATCCATAAAATTTTTGCTTAAAAAAACCGGCTTTGAAAACATAAAAATAATCAATTCCAGACCTACAACTGGCGATCCTTATGCCACAGGCGGAAGGTTAGGGAGTGGTTTTGTGAGCGTTTTTAAAAATTTATATTATTTTGTTTCGCAGATGGTTTATTTCGTTTCTTTCGGTCGTTTGCTGATTTCGCCAAGTTTAATAGCAATAGCAAAAAAACCAAATACATGTAGGGGTTCAATTTATTGAACCCGTTATTATCGGGTCGCATAAATGCGTCCCTGTTCCAATTGCTATCGCAATTGGAACAGGGACTGTCCCATCCTTATAATTCAAGGAGAGGGACGACCCCTACAAAAACGATTTATGCGAATAGCCATGCATCAGATTCAGTTCATGCCCGGGCCGAGATTTTTTCATAAAATGGCGCACTGTGATTTATTCGTTTATCTTGACGACGTGCAGTATGAAAAAAGGGAGTTCCAGAACAGGAATAAGATAAGAACCAAGGAGGGATGGCAGTACCTGACCGTTCCGGTTCTGGTGAAAGGCAGGTTTTCCCAGAAAATAATAGATGTTGAAATAAATAATACGTATGACTGGCATTCGGAACATGTAAAGGCAATAAAAATAAATTACAGCAGGGCAAAATATTTTAAGGAATATTTTTCCGATATTGAAAAAATCTATTCGAATACATATTCAAAACTTGTTGAAATATCTCTTGAAACAATAAATTTTTTCCGCAAATGTCTTAAAATACAAACCCCGGTGAAATTTTCTTCCGGGTTCGGCATAAAAACAAGTTCAACTGCTAAACTCGTAGATTTGTGTAAAAAGGCAGGAGCAGATGAATATTTTTCAGGACTTGGCGGAAAGGATTACCTGGACGAAAAACTTTTTGAGAATAATAACATAAAACTTGCATATCAGGATTTCAAATATCCTCAATATCCGCAGGTTTTTGACGGGTTTGAATCGGATTTGTCCTGCCTTGATATTCTTTTTAACTGCGGTCATGAATCGGCAAAGTTTATATAATATATTTTGAACGTATGAAGCAGAAAAGAAAAACAAAAAAATTCATTTCAAGCAGACAGTTTTTCAACATCTTGAGAAGCAGAAACAGCAGGAATGTCCGTTCCATTGATAAAAAAATAAAAACATTGTGCGGGACTGAAATGGCCGTGATGGTTTTAGATTCATCGGGTTTTTCAAGAAAAACCCATGAACATGGAATAATAGAATTTATGGACAACATGACAGAGTGTCATGATAAAATGGAAGATATGGTTAGGAAATTCAAAGGCAGCACCCTTTCCAGTAAAGCGGATAACCTTATAGCTGTGTTTGAAAAGACTGATGATGCGGTCAAATGTGCCATGGAAATAAACTACTGGCTCAGGGAAAGAAACAAGAAACTGACGGAGATTAAGCAGTATAATGTATGCACAGGGATACATTTCGGGGAACTTCTGAGGCTTAAAGACGATGCTTATGGTTCTGCGGTTAATGTTGCCTTCAAACTGGGAGAGGATATTGCGGGAAAAGACGAGATACTTGTTACTGAAAGCGCTTATAAAACAATAAAAGACAGATTCAATCTTAAATATTCAAGACATACGACAATAGGCGGAGTTGCTTTTGATATATATAAAGTGGAATGGTAGGGGTGCGATTTATCGCACCCGTTGAAAAAGGGCTTGATAAATCAAGCCCCTACAATTATGCAAGGTAGGGGTCGAAATGAGGAACATACTTGCTGTAATCGTTTTCCTTTTCTTTAATTCATCGCTATATGCTGCCGGCAGTGAACCTTCGGAAATCCTGAAGCTTTCTTATCGGGAGATATTTTTAAATCAGGACAGGGCTTGGACAGGGCAGAACGTTGCGGGAAATAATTTTGACTTCATAATGGGATTTGCTCCTGAACTTAACATAAAAATCCGCTCTGAAAGAAGCAGGGATACGAAGTCCGTTCTTTTAAAGGACATAGGCGCGGGCAAAGACGTTTATTTTGATTCTCTCGTGTATAAACTTCTATATGAAAACGGAATAATCAGGATGTATCTTCCGAACTGGGTAGGGGAAACCACAATGTGGTGTCCCACTGGTCTGGCTGTTGGAAGGGGTGACTGGGGGGATGGACAGGCTTATTTAAACTCCGTTGAACTCATCAGGACAGCAAATAATCTGGCAATCAGAGTTCTTTTGTATTCTGATGAATACAGCGTTTTAATTGAAGATTTTGAACGCACCAGATACGTTGTTCTTTTAAAAAATGATTTATACGGAAGAATAACGGTTTTCAGATTTAAAGAAGAAGATTTAAACAAAATCGTCTGGTTTGATAAAAGCGGTCCGTTTGAATTCGGAATTTTAAAGCGGGGGGAGAATCTGGTGTTTTATCAAAGATGAAATTCATTGCCGACCTTCACATTCATTCCCGTTTTTCAAGGGCATGCAGCAGCCAGTTGAATCCTGAATCTTTATACAAATGGTGCCAGTTAAAAGGAATAAACGTTCTTGCAACAGGGGATTTCACTCATCCTGAATGGTTTAAAGAAATCAGGAAAAATCTTGTTGAGGCAGAGCAGGGTTTTTTTAAACTTAAACCGGAATTGGCATCCGGAATAGACGCGGAAATTCCAGACGGATGCAGAGCGGATGTCAGGTTTGTTCTTGAGGTGGAAATCAGCTGTATATACAAGAAAAACAATAGGGTCAGAAAAATTCATCACCTTATATACGCGCCTTCATTTGAAATTGCAGATAAAATAAATTGCAAACTTTCAAAGATTGGCAATATCAGGTCCGACGGAAGACCCATACTCGGGCTTGATTCAAAAAATCTTCTTGAGATTCTTCTTTCAATTTCAGATGAAATTTATCTTATTCCTGCGCATGCATGGACTCCGCATTTTTCAATTTTCGGGTCAGAGTCCGGATTTGATTCCATAGAGGAATGTTTTGAGGATTTGACAGAGCATATTTTTGCGATTGAAACCGGCCTCTCGTCGGACCCGATGATGAACTGGCGGCTGTCTGCCCTGGATAAAATAACGCTCGTGTCAAATTCAGACGCCCATTCTCCTGAAAAAATCGCAAGAGAGGCAAATTTCTTTGACACGGAGTTTTCATATCATGGGATATTTTCCGCGCTCAAAAAACAGAAGAACAAGAGGCTTCTTAAAACCCTTGAATTTTTCCCCGAAGAAGGAAAATACCACGTTGACGGACACAGGAAATGCGGGATAAGATTATTGCCAAAAGAAACGATGAAAAATAAGGGTCTCTGTCCAAAATGTAAAAATCCCGTTACGGTCGGAGTTCTCCACCGGGTTGAAAAATTGGCAGACAGGCCAGAGGGAATAAAGCCTGAAGACTCGGCTGGTTTTGAAAATCTTATACCGTTAAAAGAAATTTTAGGGGAAGTTGTAAAAACAGGTCCGCAGAGCGCAAAGGTTGACAGAGAATATT
>JACQWV010000095.1 GCA_016209085.1 Elusimicrobiota bacterium | reverse complement strand
TATAACTGAAAAAGCAAATAATAAAGTTTTATCTGAAATTGATTACGAATACGATTTAAACGGCAATATAATAAATAAATCTTTTTACTCTACCCACTACCCTACACCCTCTACCCTGTCAGTCCGCTATCGTTATGACAAATTAAATCAATTAATTTCCGTCAGATACTCTGACAAGCGCAAGGAAGGCTTTATCTATGACCGTGCCGGCAACCGTATTAATGACCGTTATATAAAAAATTACAAATATGACGCAGCGAACAGACTGGTTTCAAACTCCAGTTTTACTTATAGCCATGACGCAAACGGCAATCTTAGCTTAAAATCACTTACCACTAACCACTCGCCACTTGCCACTTATATATACAATTCTGAAAACCAGCTCATTGAAGTTGATCTTCCCCCGAAAAAGTGGACACTTTAAAGAGTTGGATGAGAAAGGCCTATTGCATTACAAAGGAGCGACTGTAGAGCTGGTCAAATTGCGCTTTGTAAGGCGCCGTATATTCGGGCTTCAGGGTGAATATGGTGTTCTCCGCATTGCCGTTCTCGGCGGTGGCCGACCAGTTGAATGAGCCGTTTATCAGGAGCCGTCCGTCTATCACCGCAAATTTGTTGTGCATGAGCCCGTTTGCATTGCGGCCCGCCTTGTATCTGACTTCCATTCCCGCAGCTGCAGCCTCCTTTTTGAACGGAAATTCGGATTTCACATAAACCACCATTTTTACCCGCACGCCTCTGGTTCTGGCGCGCTTGAGAGCGTTCATTATGGGCCTTGAGGTAAAGGTGAACATGGCTATGTCAACTTCCGAGGCGGCCGCGTCTATCGCCTTTATTATCGCGGACTCGGTGCCCCCGCGCGGGGAAAATACGTAGTCAGGCAGGGTCGCGCCGTTGAAATGAACCGAAGGAGTCGTATCGTAAGGAATCTGTCCTGCCGCAGGGATATACGCCGACGGGTCTCCGGCCGGCTTGCCCTGGCGCCAGAGCCATTCAAAATTTTCCTGATACCCTGAAATTATATCGGGTTCAAATACGAACATCATGTTTTCAAAACTCGCGTTCTCGGCAGAGAGAGACCAGTTATTGGAGCCGGTTTCAAGAACAGTCCCGTCAAAAACAGCGTATTTATTGTGCATTGAACCCAACTTGCCCCTGCCTTTCATGACTTTCACTTCCATTCCGCTGTCTATTACCTCCTGTATCTCCCTGCCGGTTTTGGGATATACATGGCCGTAGTCAAACACGACGCGGGTTTTCACTCCGCGCGAATGAGCGCGTATGAGAGCCTGCGCAACGTCAGCAAGCTGGAGATTATAAAGAGCCACGTCAAGGGTGTGATGGGTTTTGTCTATGGCAGAAACCAGCACCGGGGATATGCGCGTGTAATCCGTGAAAACATAATGCGGAATAGAGGTGTAATCATAAACCCCGAATTGGGGCAAATTCGTGGCCGTCGTCACTGTCTCCGGCACCTGTGGCCGCAGTGCGGCTGTTCCGTAAGACGGCGGCTCCAGGAAATAGGGCTGAGACTCGCCGGAAAAAGGCAGGTTTAAGCCGGTTAATGAACTTTCCCGGAGAGCTTCAAGAGCGCCTGAGCCTGCATGTACGTTCTGGAAAACAAAGAAAAATACGAAAAATCCGATAATAAGTCTTTTCATCTAAGGTATATTCTTGATTTTTTTTGCAGATTAATGAAGTGTCTTTGGTCCCAATCGCGCATTATTAAATTTCCTATGCTGAATTAGGCCTGACAAGACACGGCTGTCCCAAGAAAGTTCTGCAAAGATATGGCTGCAAATTGCAGACTCGCTCATGTCGGGGTTTTTAACGCCGTTATTCCCTGCGCCTTTGTCAGCGCCTTGCGCAACTCGCCCGCCTCGCATAGCTCGGCAGGCTCAAACTTACATGCTCGGCGACCCTCTCTGTAGGGTTTCCTTCCCCCGCCGATGGCGGGGCTCATAAGGCTAAACCCCGCAAATCGCTCCCTTAGCAAATTTGCAGCTATTTCTGATTTGCAAAAACCTTTGACATTTGGCCGTTTCGGGTTGTTTCCCTGAAGGGAAATACCCGAAATAAAAGGCCAAATTTTAAGAAATCCTGAAGATTTTGAAAATAATGTCCTCTACCACAAATTCTATAATCAGTCCTCTGTTTTTCTTGGAACAGGTATGCCGATTAAAGGAAGCTGAGCATGGCCCGGTCAAAAAGGAAGGCAAGGGGAATCAAAGCTAATGTGGTAAAAACTATGGCCTGCGAAACAATGCTTGAGTCAAAACCGAATTCTTTCGCAATCACGAAATTCAGCACGGCCGCAGGCATGCAGTATTCAAGGAAAGCGGTTTTTGAAATCATGCCCTTATAATCAAGGATAAGCGCCGACACAATCCGGAAGGATCCGGAATTTTCTGAACGTCCAGCCGATTCCCATTACCAGAAACAATTTCAGGATAATTTCAAACATTAGCAAATAATTCTATCAAATGCGAAAAGGTCTATGGGATTTTTTTGTATATATTTGTAAACTATGTATAATTATTTTACCGGAGGCAAATTTATGGATAAATTGATAAGTTTCATAGGAATGTTCGCGCTGGTTGCAATAGCATGGGTTTTCAGCAGAAACAAAAAAGCGATTAATTATAAAACGGTCATAATGGGCACGATTATACAGATTATTTTCGCTCTTGTGGTTTTAAAAACGACTCCGGGTAGAAAATTCTTCCAGTTCATGAACGATGTGATACTAAAATTGCTCTCTTTTTCCGAGGAAGGCGCAAAATTTCTTTTCGGCAGTTTAATCAACAATGAATCGCTTGGATTTCTGTTCGCTTTCCAGGTGCTTCCGACCATAATTTTCTTTTCTTCTCTCATGTCGGTTCTGTATTATCTCGGAATCATGCAGAAAATAGTGCTTGTTTTCGCAAAAATAATGACTAGGTTCATGGGCACTTCCGGAGCAGAATCCCTGTCTGCAAGCGCAAACATCTTTGTAGGCCAGACAGAGGCGCCCCTTGTGATAAAACCTTACGTCAATGGCATGACCCGGTCGGAACTCTTGGCCGTGATGACAGGAGGAATGGCAACGATCGCTGGCGGCGTGATGGCGGCTTATGTCGGAATACTCAAAGACTACCTGCCGAATATAGCGGGCCATCTGCTTGCCGCGTCCATAATGTCCGCTCCTGCCGCGCTTGTAATGGCAAAACTCATAATTCCCGAAACTGAAGAGCCGAAAACAAGGGGTATAGTCAAAATGCATCTTGAGATAACCGACGCAAACGTGATAGACGCGGCCGCAAACGGAGCTTTGACCGGGCTCTGGCTCGCGTTGAACGTGGGAGCATGCCTTATAGCTTTTATGTCGCTTTTGTCCCTGGCAAATTATATAACCGCAGGGATAGGAAGTCTTGCCGGCTACTCGGGACTGAGTCTTGAAAAAATATTCAGCTGGGTTTTTACCCCGCTTGCCTGGTTAATGGGCGTTCCCGGCAAGGAGCTTTCTCAAGTAGCCAACTGGATGGGACAGAAAACGGTTCTGAACGAATTCGTCGCATATTTCAACATGGCAACCTATCTCAAAGCCAATCCCGGGGTTCTAAGCGAAAGGTCGGTAGTAATAGCTTCCTATGCTCTCTGCGGGTTCTCCAATTTCCTCTCAATAGCCATACAGATAGGAGGAATCGGCGCCATAGCTCCGAACAGAAGGCACGACCTTGCCAAATTAGGGCTTTACGCGGTTCTGGCCGGAAGTCTTGCCTGCTTTATGACAGCAACAATCGCCGGATTCCTTTTGTAACATGCCTGATTTCCATTTTCTAATAAACTCTTTTTTTCCAGGAGGAGCCGAAAAGCAGATCATGGAACTGCTGACCCGGCTCAATCCCGCGTCTGTCTGCCTGCTTGAAAATGAAATCGGATTTAAGGTTGATTTTGCGGCCATAAACATTTTAAGCGCGCACACCCGGAAAACCTGTCCTGTTTTTAAAACCCTTTATATTCCCTTGTATTCAAAAAAGCTGGCTGATTGCATAAATCCCGGCGACACTGTGCTTTCTTTCATGGAAAGGGCGAATTTCGTGAACATCGCCTCAAAACCCGGCAAAACCCACCGGGCTGTAATCTGCGAATTAACCCAGCCGTCAATGGAATTTGCGGGAATAAGAGGAATGCTGATGAAGCCTTTGATAAAGAGAATCTATCCGGGCGCGGATATGATAATCGCAAACTCAAAAGGCGTTAAACAGGATCTTGTTGAGAATTTCCGCATTCACGGAGAAAAAATAAAGATAATCAACAACAGCTATAATATTGAAAAATTCACCCGCCAAGCATCTCAGCCGCTTGAAAAAGAATATCTTCAATTGTTTGAGAACCCGGTTCTGATAAATTTGGGGAGGCTTACAAGGGCAAAAGGCCAGCGACATCTCGTTAGAGTTTATTCCGGAGTGAAAAAACAAATCAAGAACGCAAAACTTGTCCTGCTCGGAGACGGGGAATTAAGAAATTACCTTGTTGAATTTTCCAGAAACGCGGGTTTAAAGACTTTTGCCGCATGGGAAAACAACGCGATTGCTCCGGATTATGATGTGTATTTCCTGGGCTACAGGGACAATCCCCACAAATTTCTTTCAAAATCAACGCTCTTTGTTTTTACTTCTCTGTGGGAAGGTTTTCCCAACGCTCTGATGGACGCGCTCATGTCAAAAGTACCTGTCATTTCTTCAGACTGCGAATCAGGTCCAAGGGAAATTCTCGCGCCTGAAACGGATTTTAATTTCCGGGCAAAAATCCCCGAATTCACCCCGTACGGAATATTAATGCCTTCTTTTAATCCTGAACGCATAAATCCTCAGTACCCGCTTAATGAAACTGAAAATACCTGGATAGAAACCATTGTTCAAATGCTTAAAAACGAAAAAATGAGAAGAGACTACGCTGAAAAAGGATTCAAACGGGTAAAAGATTTTGAAATAAACAGCATAGCCGGGGAATGGAAAAAAATTATCAATGAATGAGAAACAAATTCAACCCTTTGGCGTTTCCGGTTCCAAGGAAGATGTTGTAGAACCGGAAATAGTTGATGACGGCGCCCCCTATGCTAAATCTTCGGCGGAAAATCCAAATCCCCCTTCTTTTCCCCCTTTGAAAAAGGGGGATATAGGGGGATTTTTAATCAGGTTGAAATTATGGCTTTTTTACGGGCTTGTTCTGGGAGGGATAATTCTCGTAATCCCCGGATTTTTACTTGTTTCCACGATTATAGGAGCAATAATAGGAATTCCTCTTATTCTGCTCGGAATCTCCGCAATCTGGCTTGCGTTTAAAATACTTCTTTCCGGCAAAAAAACGCAGTTCTTTTTTATTAAAAACCCACACCGTTAACCCGAATCTTGTAGCGGCGGATGTAAATCCGCCTGCTTTGCGGGCTTACGCCCGCCGCTACACAAACCCGGAAATCACCAGATGAAATAAATCTCGTCTTTTTTGTCTTTGGTTCTTTCTTTTTGCGGTTTTTGTTTTGTTGATTTTTTGCGCTTCGGTTTTGATTCTTCTCCCTCTCTGTCCGGGCCGAATTTAAAACTCATGGATATTTTATGAGAGTTCCCCAATTCCCCGAAAGGAACGAAAGCGTAGTCAATTCTCAATCCCTGGTTTCTGATTCCTATGCCGGCGCTCAGCCCCGAACCCGCATCCCTGCTGCGGCCGGAGACAAAACCGGCTCTTAAAAAAATCATTTCCCGCACGTTTACGGGCAGTTCCCCCTCGGCTCCGGCGCTGAATGCGGTTCTGGCGTCGTTATATCCGGAAATCTCCAGGGTCAGCCAGCCGTAATTCTTTACCCTGTAAGCCGCTCCTGCCAGGAATCCGAAAGGCAAATCAAAAGATTCTTTGTAGAGTTTCATTTCGGAGCCGAGATTCTGCAATGCGGCGCCTAAATTCAAACTGCCTTGATTGTAAATAAAGCCTAAATCGCCGGCATAGGCAAAAGCTTTTTCAGAATCGGTCTTCTGGTATATGTTCTTTGCCGCAGCGCCCGCATAAAACCCCTTTCCCATGTCAAGAGCGAGGCCTATTGAAAACGCTCCTTCAAAAAAATCAAAAGAACCCGTTTTTATTCCGTTTTCATTGTATTTGTCCATTGAGCCGCTTAAAAAAAGATTGGCTCCAAAACCCAGAGTGGAGGCCGGACCGAGCGGATGGCCGTAGGATAAATTTTCGCTTTTTATTCCTTCAAACCATTCATTGTGAGCCAGACCGACTTCTTTTCTGTCAAGCAGAGCCATGCCTGCGGGGTTGTGGAAAATAGCGTTTGAATCGTCTGCCAGGGCGACGAAAGCTCCTCCCATAGCCGAAGCTCTTGCCCCGGCGTCTATTTTCAAAAAGGGAGCAGCGCTGGTTCCGGCTCCGGCTTCAATGTGCAATGAAAACGGCATAAACAAGAAAATAACTATTGGAATATCTTTGAATCTGCGTAATCTCATCTTTAATTAAGGCAGAGCAAGCTTTGCCACATTCCTTGTAACCTTATCACCTTATAACCTTATCACCTTGTTCCCTTACCATAGGATTACGAATTTACCCGAGGATTTGCCGTAATTTGAAGTCTTTACAAGATAGACATACAGCCCGCTTGCGGCTTTTTCTCCCGATGAGTTTCTTCCGTTCCACGTTCCTGTACTTAAAGCGTCAATTCCCGCGTTTTTTTCAAGGATTTTCACAAGTTCTCCGACAGAATTATATATGTAAATTTTGGGGTCTGACGCATCCACCGGAATCCCGCCTATCGTAAGATTGTAAGACGCGATTCTGCACGGATTGGGATAGGCTTTTATCTTGTCCATTCCGATCACGGAGGAATCAAAGGCTCTTATGGAATAAACAGAAAAATGCTGGACATCGGCCTGAATGAAATTCTGGTCTGCGTCCCTGGACTGGGAAAGCGCTGCCGTCCATTTCATAAGAGACGGGTCAAGGTAGTACAAATTCAGCATTTTTTCGTCAAAATAATCGCCGTCAACCCTGCCGTCCCCGTTTGCATCAGGATAGTAAATTCTTATTGTGACCGGAGAATTAAAATTTGTTATAGGAACGCCTGCGGGAGTTTTTGCAGAGAAATCTTTGTTAAGATTGACCGAAACGATGGGAAGGGAATCCGGACTGTTGCTGTTGGCTGAGTCTGTAATAGACGCGGAAGCCGTTGATATTACCACTATAACGTTTCCCGAATAGAAACCTCCGGGCAAAATCACGGTTGTGCTGTCGCTGTTTACGATTGTCCCGCCTGATATTCCGCTCACGGCAGTATCTATCAGAAAATTTTCTCCTGAAGTTATGACCGTTCCGTTGTTCCCCGCTATGTCGGCGGCGTTAAAATAAAAAACAGCGGTTCCTGTTGAATAGTAAGACTCTATGAACGAAGTTCCGGTATATGTTGAACTCACGAAGAATGAAAGCGGTATCTGAATATCATCCGAGGACCCCTGCTGTCTGAATTTTAAAAAAGGGCCTGACACAAGGGCATTGGCTTCATTGAGTACCAATTTCAGGTTGAGAAAGCCTGTTTTTGCCGGGACAGGCGTCTGAATTTCAATCTTTGCAGTCGGGCTTGTAATGTCAACTTTTTGTCCGTCTGAAATCGTGGAGCCTGTTTCAGGCCCGCCGTTGCTGACTGCCTTTACAGAAAAATAATATGTAACGGCATCCGTCAAAGAAAGTCCTGTTCTTGTAACGCTCAGATTGAGGGCGTTGTTCGCCCAGTTTACGACATTGACCGCGCCCGGTGAAGTGCCTATAGCGTATTCATACCTGTTTATGCCAGTCCCATGGCTTGAAGCTGTCCAGTTGGCTGAAAGAGCGTACAGGGAATTCACGTAATCTATGTCTGTTGAAAGCCCGTCGTTTACAATGGTTATGTCCGCAGGCAGACCGATGTCTATGCTGAGGGAATCGGACGGAATAGAGGGGTCATACACGCTTAAATTATTTTTTGAGCGCGCCTCTATGGTATGAAGGCCGTTTAAAAGAGACGCAGTTGTGAAAGAATAATTTTCAGAGGCTGAATTAAAACTTCCGTCATTCGCGGGCGCGGACAGCCAGGAGCCTGCGTCAACCCTGTATTCAACGCCAGAAACGTAATTTATGTTTATGTTGTTTGAGGCGCTCGCGCCTTCAGGATGATTCGGATTGGAATTAACGTAAACAGCAGTTGAATAAGCTGTTCCTGTATAACTCGGAGTATCGTCGGAAGTGGGGTCAGGCATGTACGCGTTTAAAACAGTGTCAGGCGGAAAATCAATTATGTCAAAAATATTATTGGCGTTGGAATCCCGCCATCCCAGCATCTCTCTCGTATAAGAACAAACCTGCCCGTTCGTGTAAGGCGTGACCTGGCCTCTCATGATGCAGGCCACGCCGCCCAAATCCTCGCAGTTGTAGTTTTTAACGTTTAAATATCCCGTATATTCATTGCCAGTGCAGGCTGAGGCATATTCGTCCTGGGCGTAAAAAATATGCCCGGTTTCATGAGCGGCTACCGCGCGCATATTAGATATTCCGTAACCGCCGTTATCGTAAGTCATTACCTGAAAAGGCCCGCCCAGATAAGCGTACGCGAAATAAGTATTATCTGAAAATTTTCCGTCAGCGTCGTTTGAACTGTCAACGGCAAAAACCGCAAATGCCCAGTCAGTGTTGTTTGCGTCTCTTATGTCGTTCATGTAATGCCTGGCCCTGTTGAAATAATATGACTCGGTATACCCTAATTTGCCCATTGTCTGCGAAATCCAGAGGCTTTCGTCCGTCTGGGGCCTGTTTATGGGCTCATACTGCGTGGCAATGGTCGTAGTCACATAAACAAAAGAAAGATTCGCTCTTGATTCCCTGCCTGCCCACCACGTCATTGCTGCCTGAATCTCCGCTACCACATCATTTTTTTCAGTGGTGGTCCAGTCTTCGGCGTTCGGATCGCCGGTTCCGTCGCTTTCCACAAAAACTATTGCGACGGCCACCCTGCCCATGAAATATTCGCTTGTATCGTAAAAACCGGAGCCGTAGGGAGCCGCTCGCGCCGGAGATTCTGAAAGAAGAGCCGTCAGCAGGAGAAAAGAAAAAATTTTCATTATTTTGGAGGTTCACCCCGTTAGAGATACACCAGCAAGAAGTTGAACCAAAGATGCTGAAAACGTTCAGATTATGAAAGTTCAGACAAAAAACCTTCAAACAAAGCACGGTCGTGCAAGCACGACCTGTCTCTAACGGGGTTTCATCACGTCGTTTTGTATGGGTTCGGGCTCTTCAATCCTGATTTCCGAGGGTTCCGACCATGGTCCGGAAGAAACGCCGTCGGATGCCATGACTCTTGCATAATAAGTTTTCCCGAATTCCAGCAAAGAATCCGAAAGTTTATAAAAAGTTTTGTCAGTCATTGCGTCAAGAAGAATGATTGAAAAATCCGGGGTTTGCGCAACCTGCACTCTGTAAAAAAGAGCGTTTTCTGCTTTTTCCCATTGAACAGACTGCTTTCCCTTTAAAAGCGATTTCGCCGGCATTCTGGCCGGTTTGGCGACTGTCCGCGTTTTCCGGCTGGGTTTGACGGGCTTTAAAACGCTGAATGCGGAAATATTGGACCATTTGCTCTGCCTTTTCTCGCCGGTGTTTAAAACGAACACGGCCGAGACTCTGCACGCATAATCTCCCGATTCCAGAAAGGAAACGGGACCGTTATAACTGTTTTTTGAAGTCCGGGTATGAAATGCCACTTCTTTGAATTCAGAATCCCTTGCAATCTGCAAAACATATCTGACGGCTTTGAGGGGCTCATTCCAGACGCATGAAAGCATGTCAATCATTGATTTGTCTTTTTCAACCCTGCAGACAAGGTTCATCGGCGGTTCCGGCGCGTAATCAGGAAACATTTTATTCCACGCGTTAAGAGCGTACACGGCTGTTTCCCCGTATTTTTCCTCAAAAGCCGCCTCATCGTCAATTTTATCCCTGTAAACTCTTGCCCCGAATCTGTTCAGAATTTCTCCGTCGGTCCCGGAAGGGATCGTGCAGATAAAAAAATTCGGAGGGAAAGAATGAACGATTTTTCCGTTGTTTAAAAGAACGTACCTGTCAAACTCTCTTAAAACCGCCCTGTCTGATTTTTCAAAAACAGCCATAGCATAATCTTTCTCCGCTGCGTTGATACAATCTATCCGCAGCAGTAAAAAACAGATTACCAGAATTTTTTTCATAAAAGCCCTTTTTCCTTAAAGCTTAAATAGCCGTCCTTTGTTACAATCACGTGGTCAATCATTTCAATGCCGAGTATTTTGCCTGCTTCAACGAGCCGTTTTGTCAGGACGAGGTCGTCCTCGGAAGGCTCGGCGCTGCCTGAAGGATGATTGTGCGCGGTTATAATCTGCGCGGCCAGATTTTTGACAGCAGGCTCAAAAACCTCCCTCGGATGCACGAGGTTGGCGTTAAGCGTTCCCACTGAAACGACTTCCTGTTTGATTTCCTGATTTCTTGTGTCAAGATACAAAACGATAAAATGTTCTTTTTTCCGCTCCCTTATGTCTTTAAGCTCTTTCCAGACGTCCTGCGGGCTCATGTATAAATTTATTTTTTTCCCTTTTAAAAATCTCCTTCCGAGTTCAAAGCACGCGATAACTTCGCAGGCACGGACCGCTCCGGTTTCCCCTGAAACCTCGTTAAAAACTGCGTCTGCGAGATTGCCGGTTCCGTATTTTTCAATCAGGGATTTTGCCAGCTCAATCGCATTCAGTCCTTTTCTGCCCGTTCTCAGGATTATGGCCAGGAGTTCTTCGTCGGAGAGCTTTTCAGGACCGTAGCGGATGAGTTTTTCCCTCGGCCTTTCAATGCGCGGCATTTCTTTGATGGTCTTTTTTGTCTTTTGCGTTTTTTGCATAAGCGCCGTCCTTTTTTATAATGATAAATGTTTGTTTTTGCGAAATTATTTCTAAGATATTATTAAAAATCCCCCACCAAAATCTGCTCAAGTTCAAGCTCAACTCCGGTTTTTATTTTTACTTCTGTTTTGACTTTCCGGATAAGTTTGTAAATGTCCGACGCAGAAGCATTGCCGAGATTGATTATGAAACCCGCATGTTTGGCTGAAACCTGCGCTCCCCCGATTGTCAGGCCTTTTAAACCGCAGGCATCTATGAGCCTAGAGGCATAATCTCCCTGAGGTCTTTTAAAAACGCTTCCTGCAGAAGCCGAATCAAGCGGCTGGGTTTCCATCCGTTTTTTTAACGCTTCTTTGCGAGCGGCGAGGACAGCGCTCTTGTCTCCTTTTTCAAACTCAAAAGCGGCTGAAATAATTATCAACCCCCTTATCCCTTCAACCTTCCTGTAAGAATACTTCACGTCCGTCTTTTTCAGGACCAGAAGATTTCCTTTCTCATCCAGCGCTTCAAAAGAAACAAGCCGGTCAAACGTCTCCTGCCCGAATGCGCCGGCATTCATGACGACTGATCCGCCCACGCTGCCGGGAATGCCGGATGTTTTTTCCAGCCCCGTCAGGCCGTTCTCAGCCGAAACTTGCACGAGTTTATCCCACTTCGCTCCCGACATGGCTTTAACGGCGCTGCCGGAAACTTCAAGCTGATCCATCTTCCCGGTAAGAGCCACGACGCCTCTTATCCCCTTATCCCCGACCAGCACGTTGGAACCCGATCCGAGAACAAAAAACGGCATTTTTCCAGCTGATACGAATTTGACGAGCCACTTCATGTCTTCTCTGTTTTCCGGATATACAAGTGCGTCAACAGGTCCGCCTATTCTGTAAGTCGTAATGTCCTTTGCCGGGAAATCAAAACGGCAATTTGCCTTAAAACGCTCCTTTATTCTTTCCTTCCAATCATTCATAATCACATAAAAACCAAAATCCCCCGACGGAAAGTCGGGGGATTTATTCACCGGTAGATTAAATTCCTAAAACTTTGCTCCGGCTCCGACCTGGGCTCCGGATTCTCCGTGGAAAATGCTGTAAGCGCCGAAAACATAAAGGAACGGAACAGGACTAAATTTGACTCCGGCAGTATATCTCATCGCTCCGGAGCTTCCGGTTGAACCGTTTAAGAGCGCGCTGACGCTTTCAACCTCCAGCTTTGTTTTATCGTACCCGATTCCCGCAAAAGGTTTGATAACCGGAATGTCAAAAGAGGCTGAAACGTCAAAAGAATAATGACTGCCTTTAAAATAATCATGGCTGATTGTGTCGTAGAAAGCGGAAACCATCACGTCTGGTATGAATTTGGCGACCCCAGATTTATGAAAAGGATATCTTACGCCTCCGCCTATCACCTTCAGCCCGGAATAAACCAGACCTCTCAAAGCCGCGTCCATTTTTATTGCAGGGATTCCGACCGAAGCCTGAACCAGAGGAATGCCGAAAGCGTCCACGCCGGCATCTTTCAGAATTTTGTTGTCTTCACTCGGTTTAAATTGCGAGACGACTACAATTCCAGCGTCAAAACCGGGAAAACCGACGGATCTGCCTGAATTAAAATCGGCCCCGCCCAGAAGGCCGCCGAAATCCTCTGCAAACGGCTCTATATAAGTTTTGCCCAAGGCCTGGATTTGAGCCTTGAAATCGTCAAATGAATCAGCCCGGACCGGATTTGAAACAGCTGTAAGACACAAGAGAGCGCCCACAGCCATTATTGCAAGTTTTTTCATATTTCTCCTCTTTTTCTACAGGATTAAGAATTAAGCCGCTTCGCTTTCAGAATTAGTAAGTATTCAGTCAACGCCGTTGGTGTAGGGGTCGGATTCATCCGACCCGCATATTTTTCGGGCTCAATGAATTGAGCCCCTACATTTTTGCCTGACATAACGGTGTTCAGTGAGGATTTACCAGAATTAAGTTACTTAATTCTTATCACTTACTACTTAATTCTTACTACTTACCACTTAATCCTTCTCCAACTTCTCCAAATACAATTATCGCAAAAAATTAGGAAAATTACAAAGGATTCTTACAGGTCTTTAAGGCTTCTATTATTTCCTTCCCGTAACGTTTTATTTTATCCTCCCCGAAATGTTTAATTGATTTCAGCTCTTTTTCATCGGAGGGATTTGAAAACGCAATTCTTTCCAGAATATCGGCATTTATTATTATTTCAGAAGGCAGGTTTCTTCTCTTTGCGGTTTCAGACCGCCATTTTTTTAAAATACCAAGTCTTTTTTTGACTTCTTCAAAAAAGGCTTTTTTTTCAGGGGAGATTTCATTCTGTCTGATTCCGACGTCGGGTCTGGTCATCCCGCGCCTTATCGTCTCTACCAGCCATGTCCCATGCATATTCAACACATGATTGGTAATGCCTTTGAAATTTCTCGGGTTTTTCAGGCTTTCGGCCGGATTAAGGGAGAGTTTAAGCAGAACCTCGTCTCCGAGGATTTTAAAAGGCGGGAGATTTAATTCCTCGGCTCTCTTTTCCCTTGCGCAGTAAAGCTCCTTTAAAACCGCAAGGCTCCCCGGCGACAGCCGGAAATTGCGCTGGAGTCTCCAGAAACCGTTTTCATAAAATCTTTTTTCCTGCGGCTCAACCGTCTCTATCTCCCTGAAAGTCTCTCTTATGTCCTCAAGGCCTTTTTCCCTGAGTCTTCCATAAAAAATGTCCCTTATTTTTTTGAGATATGCCGAATCCATCGCCGCATATTCAAGCATCTCCGCCGGCAAGGGCCTTTTCCCCCAGTTTCCTTTCTGATATCTCTTATTAAGCTTTACCCCGGCGAACTCTTCCACAAGGTTGTCAAGCCCGCATTTTTTTATTCCAAGATATTTCGCGGCAATCATCACGTCAAAAATGTTCCTGAAAGAGCATTTGCATCTGGTTCTTATAAGTCTTATGTCGGATTCGGCCGAGTGGAAAATTTTCTCCATGTTCTGATTTTCAAACAAAACTGCCATAAGGGATACGTCAACGGCAAGAGGATCTACGATTGCATTTATGTTTTCAATGGATATCTGGAGGAGGCACAGTTTTTCCCTGTATTCATAAAGACTGTTGGATTCCGTATCCACCGAAATATACCGGCCTTTTGAAGCAGCTGCGATGAATTCCGCAAACTTGGGACCGCTGTCTATCACAATATATTCCATATTAAATATAATAACATAATATGGTTCCTCACAGAATCGGTTTTGTCGGACTCGGAATAATGGGAAAGGCAATGGCCGCCAATCTCATAAAAGCCGGCTACAATGTTTTCGTTTATAACAGAACAAGGGAAAAAACGAGGGAATTTGAAAATTCCGGCTGTACGGCTGTCGCCATGCCAAAGGACCTGGCAGGCATTGCGGATATAGTCATAACCATGGTAACAGACGAGAAAGCAATGGATGAAGCGCTTGAAGGGCCAACCGGCCTTTTTGCAGGAAATTTTGGTCGTCGGCATAGCCTCCGACACCTGGGGCCGCAGTGCGGCTGTTCCGAAGGGCAAACCCTGATAAACATGAGCACGTTGCCGGTTTCATACACAAAAAATCTCGCGGAAAAGTGCCTGAAATCCCGGATATATTTTCTGGACTGCCCTGTCACGGGTTCAAAGCCTCTGGCTGAATCAGGCCAGCTTATCATTCTGGCAGGCGGGGACGAGAACCTTGTTGAAAGGATGAAACCGGTTCTGCTGACCATGGGAAAAGCAATAGTTTACGCAGGCCCGGCGCCGAACGGAACCGGCCTCAAGCTCTGCATGAATCTGCTTGTGGCGCAGATGACATCAGGGTTGTGCGAGTCAGCCGTTCTGGCAAAAATACTGGAAATAAATCCGGCGCTTATTTTTGAAGTTCTGAAAGAAAGCCCTGCTTTAAACTGCGGCTATTTCAAGTTAAAACAGGATAACGTGCTTAATGAACGATTCTCTCCGGCATTTTCATTAAAAAACATGCTTAAAGACGTAAGATACATGCTTAAGGAAGCGGAAACCGGAAAACAGAGCCTGCCCGTTCTGGAAACATTGGAAAAGCTTATGGCAAAATCATATAATACAGGAGAGGGCGGACAGGACTTGACAGTCATTCTGAAAACACTGAAAGATTATTATAAAAATTAACGAGGAAGATATGCTTAATTTAAAGAACATCAGATGGACCGGGAAGCGCGAACTGCCGAGATGGTTTCCTCTGCTCGTATTAATAACGGCCGTGGTTTTTGCATTCTATTTATACTACGAAATTGAACATTATCTGGCAGTCAGGAACATGAAACCCTGCTCCGACTGCGAGAAATAAGAAAGGCAGTGGTTAGTGGTTGGTGAATAGTGATTAGTTTCTTTATTCCCGGTCAACCACTCGCCACTAATCACTATCCACTACGAGTAGGAGGTTGCATGAAATCTCATAAAATCGCATGCGTTTTTTTGTTTTTTCTATTCACTATTCACTGTTCACTGTTCACTGCCGTTTATGCGGCTGAATCCGCCTCGCGCTCGTCTCTGGAAGCGAAACTCGCGCTGGAAAACTCGCTTGAGAAACGCGTCCAGATGGTTCTTTCCGAAGCGCTGGGCACCGACGACGTGATAGTGATTATCTCGGCCGAACTTCAGGCAGAAGAGCAGAAAAAACCTCTTCTTGAATTCCTGCCCGGGATACCGGAGAAGGAAAAGGTCGGGGAAATGTCTCTTTCAAATTCCCTGACAATGGTTAAAAGAATATCGGCTACCGTCATTCTTGATAAAAACACGTCGGAAGAAGACATAAAACTCGCAAAAAAACTCACTGC
>JACQWV010000033.1 GCA_016209085.1 Elusimicrobiota bacterium | reverse complement strand
CCTTTTTCCTTCACGAGTTTTTCTATTTTTGAAACCTTTATGCCCGGCATGGGATGTTTGCCGGTGTTTACAAAATGAGTGTCGTAGATGGTTTTAATGTATTTTTCCGTAAATTCCTTGTCATATATAAAGACCCCGTTCTCGCCGTTGTAGTAGAAAGTTCTGGTGTTCATATTGGTTGAGCCGATGAATAATGCCTCGTCGTCAAAAGCGTAAATTTTGGCGTGAAGTATTGTCCCGTCCCACCTGTAAAGATTAAAATTTTCCAGCTTGACGACTTCGTTTATGGCTCTGGCATTGGCCTGCTCCGGGATGCCCACGTCGTCGTCGCCTTGAAAACTTACGTTCAGGGTTATGTAAACCTGCACGCCTCTTAAAGCCGCGTGTTTGAGAGCGGTCATTATCGCTGGAGTCGGATTAAAAAAACAATTAGCTAATTTTATGCTCTTTTTTGAGGCGTTTATCAAATCCACGAACATTTTTTCCATTTTCAGGTTGCCCTGTCCGGGCACGCTCGCGAAATACCTGAAAAAGGGCTGAGTTCCGTCCGTGTTGTTCCGGTTTTTCGCGTAGTATTTTCCGTAAATGTAATCCCGTACGGAAATCTGCTCCTGGTAGGAAAACGCGGGATCGTTTAACAACTGCTTCAGAGTGTCGGCGCTTACTCCGTACGCAAGGTCCCTGTACTGCTCGTTGTTGTTCTGAACCGATTCTTTGATCGGTTCAAATTCTTTCTGAGAGACTATCACATCTTCTATGCTCAATTTTGAAGTTAAAACTTCTTTGGGGTTTCCGTGTTCAGGCTTGAAAAACAGATGGTATAAGTCTTTGACTTTTGTGAACAGCTCCCGTTTAAAAAGCATTTTGTCAATGATTTTATACAAATCATTGTACCACTCCCTGAATTTAGGCTTGTAATACGAGCCCTCAAGGGCTTTGGAAACCTTTTTAAACAGACCGCTTGAATCCACCAGATTTTCAAATTTTTTGTAAAGCTCTATTCTAAAATTAGCTAACTTGCTGTTTGAAGGATTTACTTCCTTTTTTTCAAGACTTTTTATGTCATTCGGTGGCTTTGGCGTATTGATTATTTCAGCTTCCAGGTCTTTTTCGGAATATTTCATCAGCAAATCCTCATGCACTATGGAATGCAGTCCCGGAATCAGTTTTAATCCTTCGTAATGATAGGCTGAGCGGTTTTCATGTTCTGTAACGCTTAAATCTTTCAATATGCCCATGTCCTCATGCACCCTGTCCAGCCATGGATTGTCAGGTTTGCGAGGAGGCGGAGCGCCGATGCCTGAAGTGTGCTCCTGGTCATGGCCGGCAGGAGGTTCTTTGAGAAAATCATATTCCCTGGAATTGTAAAGAATTTTAAGCTGGTCCTCCAGAGGCAGTCTCAGGTCAAAAGTGAAATTGTTGCTGAGACGGTTCCATAAGAGCCTTGAAATATTGAGGCCGTTCAGCGCCGTCGCATGGTCCTTTATATAAATGTCAAAATCGTTGAAAATTCCCGCGCCGGCATTATTCCCTTCAGGCCTTTGCCCGATGTTCAGATAGTCATGGAGATTCGGTCTGTTGTTGAAATAGTACCGGTCGCTTAAATTCCTGCCGCCCGCAATTATGGCGCTGTCTTTCGGGTCCTGCCCTATCGCGACCATTGATTTGTAATGGGGAGCGATGTTTTTGTTGCTGAACCATCCGGTAAAATCTCCCGCGATGGTCTTGTATTCAAAAAGCGGGATTTTATTGAGTTCCCCCAGCTTTTTCTTCAGGAAATCGGTCATGAAAAATTCGCCTATTAAAATACGCGCTCGCGCGCCTTTATTCAGGTGGTGTCTGATGAGGCATTCAAGGGTCCTGCCCGTGTAGTCGTCTACTATGACCCACATTATTATGAAAATTTCTTTAAACTGCGGAGCGTTCGGATAATTTTCTGGGCACGTGTTGAAATCCACCGCGGAACCCTGATTCAATTTGTCATAAACGTTTTTGTCAAAGGGTTCTCCCGAGAGTATCTGGTACCGCCTGCTGAAACTGGCGTAAGGGTCAAAGAGCAGTTCCGAGTTTCCTTCAAGGCTCATCTGCCTTACTGGAGAAACAAAACCTCCGTCCGCTTCTGCGAGAATTTTGGCTAACAGGAGATTGTTTTGCGTCTGCTGATCCTCGGGTTTTTGTTTGATTTCAACCGCTACCGGGATTTCTAAGCCTTGCGCAGGAGCTTCAATCTGCTTTACGTTTTCCAGCGTAAGGCCGGGAAGCATAGTTCCCGGCGCTTGATGAGGTCGTCGGCATAGCCTCCGACACCTGTGGCAGGGGGACAGAGCCCCCTGCACTTGATGAGCCAGAGGCTCGTTGTTCCGGCCGCATCTATTTCCGAAGCAGGCAGAACAGCGCAGAACCGGAGCAGGAGAATAGCCGTTGTCAGAAGTATGGCCATATAAATAATATTTAACCTGAAAATCCCCCAAAACTTGAGGGTTATTAGTCCCCATTTTTTAAGATAAATTCCCCAAGGTTTTTATGTGACTTTAGGGAATATGAAATAGGCCCATTATCGGCAAATCAGCTGTCTTAAGTCCCTTGATAAAGACAGATTTGTGTTTTAAACTGGTCTTATATGACAAAAACTATTTCAACCGCCATTTTATTGTTTTCACTTTCCGGGTCCATGGTTTCTTTTGCGCAGGATATCGGAGCCGGACTGACCGACTTTAAATTTCATGAAAAACTTGCCGAACCGGAAATCCCTTTCCCGACAACCGCAGCGGACGAACATGATAAAACCGGCAATGAACCCCCACACCAACCCGGTTGGTATGGGGGTGAACCAAAAGAATGGACGATAATGGCGTATATTAACGGCAATAACGACCTTGAACACAGGGCAATAGAAAAAGTGCGGGATATGGAAAACGCAGGTTCTACCGATAAAGTGAACATGGTGGCGGAGTTAGGCAAAATGAAGGGCTATACTTGGGACGGACAGAAATGGAGGGGTTCAAGGCGTTATTATCTGGTAAACGACGGTTCGGAATA
>JACQWV010000032.1 GCA_016209085.1 Elusimicrobiota bacterium | reverse complement strand
TGTGAAGGCATGTAAATTGCAAGACCATGCTCTTTCTCGTCGTAAAGAGCGTAGTTTAACATGACCACTTCACTCGTTAGGAATAAAAATGCCTCTTTGGCCTTTTCGGTTATAGCAGGGTCTTTGGCTGAAGCAGAAAGGATTTTCAAAAAATGCCCAAGGTCTTTCTGGGATCCATAATCCTCATCCGGACTATAAGCCGCATCCCTGGTGGATCTGTAATAGGCGCTATTGCCGGATGATAGGAGAATTTTGGCTATCACATCAAGCATGCCTGCTAATTTTTCAAGTTTTGAAGCCCGGACAGCCGACATGGTAAAGACCGCGTGGCCCATCTGAATTGGACCGGGATATACCATGGCATCAGCGGCTTGTTCAGGGGTCATTACGGGATTTTCAAGTATTTCTTTAAGAGAATACTCATACAACACGCCGTTCGCCTGTATTGAGTCCTGGGAACCGATCATAATGTCGGCATGCTTTCTTAACTCATATAGCGCCGCCATATCCTGCATAAGGCAGGAATCCACAAAAAAAACATCAACCCGGCCGGCTTTTTCAAAAACCTTCCTCATTTCTACGGCTGTCACATGATTATTCGTTAAATCGTCGTACAAAACTCCCTTCGTAAGAGGCTTGTCTATTGAATTCCAGCCGGATCCGTGCCCGAAAATTATGAGCATGTACTTTTTAGCAGGATAATTCTTTTTTGCCCAATAGATGAAATCCGCCAGATGCTCCCAGTCTCCCATGTCAGCCTCTTTAAATTCCTGCAGGACAGGCGAGCTGAATTTATATTCCGAACCGTCGTTTACCAGATAATAACGCCTTGAACCCCTCCATTTCTGTCCGTCCCAAGTATAGCCCTTCATTTTGCCTAACTCCGCCACCATGTTCACTTTATCGGTAGAACCTGCGTCCTCCATATCACGGAGTTTTTCTATGGCCCTGTGTTCAAGGTCGTTATTTCCGTTAATATACGCCATTATCGTCCATTCTTTTGGTTCACTGCCGGTTTTATTATCTTCATCCGGCACTGCGGCAGGCAAAGGAATTCCGGCCCGTACAAGACTTTCCCGGAGTTCAAAACCATCTGTCCCGGTTCCGTGCTCCTGATGGACATCAAATGGGTCAAAATCCTGCGCAAAGGAAACAATGGAACCGGAAAGTGAAAACAATAAAATGATGGTTGAAATAGTTTTTGTCATATAAGACCAGTTTAAAACACAAATCCGTCTTTATCAAGGGACTTAAGACAGCTGATTTACCGATAATGGGCCTATTTCATATTCCCTAAAGTCACATAAAAACCTTGGGAAATTTATCTTAAAAAATGGGGACTAATAACCCTCAAGTTTTGGGGGATTTTCAGGTTAAATATTATTTATATGGCCATACTTCTGACAACGGCTATTCTCCTGCTCCGGTTCTGCGCTGTTCTGCCTGCTTCGGAAATAGA
>JACQWV010000031.1 GCA_016209085.1 Elusimicrobiota bacterium | reverse complement strand
CCATCTTGGGCATACTTCTTTTTCCAGTTATAGAGCACATTGGCGTGAATTCCCAAAGAACGGGCTACTTCTGAGGCTTTTTGGCCTTCTTCAGTAACCATTTTGACCGCTTGAACCTTAAACGCCTTGTCAAAACGCTTCATTTTGACGCCTTCCCCTTCCATATAGACACCTCCCTCGTTTTTAGGGTCAGTGGTTATTATAACACCCTGCCTGCCGGCAGGCAGGCAACTCTTTAAAGTGTCCACTTTTTCGGGGGAAGATCACATTTACAGAGAATTTTCCCATGTACAGATGGCGTATAAAATATGAGAATTAAGACACTGATTAATACTTTATTAAAATAGATCTACCAATTTGTCTCCTTGAATCATTTGTTGTATTTATTATTATAATCAAGGGTCTGTTACTGCAGGCTTTAAAATTAATTTCAGTTCAGATAACAGATTATTTCTTACAACAGTCTTCTGGGATAATTTTTCCTTTAGAAATTTAATTATGCAGGTTGAAGACCTGACTTCTTCTTCGCCGATGATTATCGCCAGCCTTGCGTCTGATTTATCGGCTGACCGCATCTGGGATTTAAGGCTTGCGTCAAAATCCGAGGAATCCGCTTTAATGTCGTAATCCCTTAGTTCAGTAAGAATTCTGAACGCTTCAATCCGGGAATTTTTATCAGCGGCTGCCACAAAAACTTCCGGCGAATCAGCAGCCGGATTGACTTCTTTGATGGCCAAAACCAGCCTATCCAGTCCCATTGCCCAGCCGACCGCAGGAGTGGCGGGGCCTCCCATTGATTTGACCAGGTCGTCGTATCGTCCCCCGCCTGCTATCGCGTCCTGGCTGCCTAAAGCGCTGCTTTTTACTTCAAAAACGGTCCGGGTGTAATAATCAATGCCCCGCACCAGATGCGGGTTCAGTTTGAAAAATATGCCGGATATTTTCAGCAATTCCCCGGTTTTTTTAAAATGTTCCTCGCATTCTGCGCACATAGAAATTCCCGGGGCCTTTTCGGCAAAAACAGGGCCGTCTGTTTTGCAGTCCAGCGCGCGCAGGGGATTTCTGTCTATCCTGCTCTTGCACGAGTCGCACAGGTCGCCTGAATTCGCTTTCAGATAAGACAAAAGATTTTCCCGGTAGATTGAGCGGCATTTTGCGCAGCCCATGGAATTTATTTCAACGGAACAGCCGCACTGCGGCCCCAGGTGCAACGAGCTATGCGAACTGCCGGAGCAGCCGGAAATGCCGGTTTTTTCAAGAAATCTGACCAGAACCGTTATTGTCTCGGCGTCGGCAAAAGGGGACGGGTTTCCCAGATTTTCAACGCCTATCTGGGTGAATTCCCTGTACCTTCCTGCCTGCGGCCGCTCAGCCCTGAACATGGAGCCTATGTAATAGAATTTGGAATTTTTCCCGCTCTGGCTCAGATTGTTTTCAATGTACGCTCTTACGACTCCGGGGGTTCCCTCGGGTCTTGCCGCAATCATCCTTTTGCCCTGGTCCTCAAACGCGTACATCTCCTTTTCCACTATGTCGGTGGTATCACCGGTTGATTTCACGAACAGTTCTTTGAGTTCAAGCGTGGGTATGCGGATTTCCCGGTATCCGTAAGAGGCGAACATTTCCCTTGCCGTTGTTTCTATTTTTGAAAACAGGCCGGATTCAGGCGGGAGAATGTCCCTGAAACCTCTGAGAGAATGAATAGGGCGCATAATCAATTGTTGCCGGAGCCTGCGATTGATTTGAGGCGCTGCATGTCCATGATTTTCAGCTCGCCCCTTTTGTATTCAATGGTCTTGCTTCTTTTGAGGATGTTGATGGCCCTGCAGACCGGCACTCTGGTGGTGCCGACGCATTCCGCGAGTTCGTTCTGGTCTATTTTTAAGCATACCGGAGTTGAATGGTTATTTTTTGACAGCTCAATGATTGAATCGGCCAGCCTGCCGAGTATGTTGTGAAACAGCATTGATTCTATTTCTTTATTTGCCTTGTTAAGCCTTTCCACGACAGTGTTTAGAAGCTTAAAAGTAAAATCCGGATTTGACATAATCAAATCCCTGAAATTCTTTTTGCTTATAACCAGGAGTTCGGTGTTTTCAATCGCCTGCGCGGACGCTGAACGGGTTTTTCCGCCGAGAAGCGACATCTCGCCGAACATGTCTCCTCTGGAAAGGAAAGCAAAAGTTTTCTTCTTTTCCGGGCCCAGAAAAGTGAATATCTTTATTTTGCCTGATTTGACTATGAAAAAGTGGTTTCCTATTTCGCTTTTATGAAAAATGATTTCCCCCGCCTTGAATTTTTTGTGTTTTGCTATGGACAGAATCTGGCCTATGTCTTTCTGTACCAGGCCTTTCAGAAAAGAAACCTTTTTAAGGGCTTTATAAACCATATATAACCTCGTTATCCGTAATTCGTAGTCTGTGGTTCGGGAAATACGAATACGAAATAGCGCTATAGATTTGTAATTATTATATCAAAAAATACGGAAGGCTACTGAGGCAAGCATAAATAATGTCCTACTTTGGAGACTCAGATTTGGATTGGATGCAAGGCGCTCGGCTGCGATTCCGCCTACGGCGGAACCCCGCCAGAGGCGGTGGCTGCGTCACTCGTCGCTTACATAACCCAAGTTATGCGCGCTCCTCGTTCCTTGTCTCGCTCAAAAATCGGCTCAGCCAAAGCGGACATTATTTATGCTTGCCTCAGTAATTTGCTCAAAGATTGTTTCAGGTCGCTAATAAGGTCATCCGGGTTCTCTATCCCTACTGAAAGGCGAACCAGCCCCTCTGTAATGCCCCTTTTTATTCTTTCTTTTTCCGGAATTTCGGCGTGGGTCATTGTGGCCGGGTAGCAGGCAAGCGATTCCACTCCCCCCAGACTTTCCGCAAGCGTGAAAACCTTTAGGTTTTTTAAAAAAGCATCGGCGGCTTTAAATCGTCCTTTCAATTCAAAACTAATCATTCCAGCGAAACCGCTCATCTGTTTTCGGGCTGTTTCATATCCCTCATGTTCTTTGAGACCGGGATAATAAACTTTTTTAACCGCGTTATGTTTTTTCAGAAATACCGCGGCAATATTTGCATTGGTTTCATGCGCTTTCATTCTGACAGCCAGTGTCTTTATTCCCCTTAACACAAGCCATGCGTCCCACGGACCAGGCACGGCGCCTAAGGCATTTTGATAAAATTTCATGCTTTCATAAAGTTTTGTATTAGAAGTAACTACAAGCCCTCCTATCACATCGCTGTGCCCTCCTAAATATTTAGTGGAGCTGTGAACTACCGCGTCCGCTCCCAGTTCCATGGGCCGCTGGAAATGCGGGGTGGCAAAAGTGTTGTCAACGACCAGAAACGCTTTTGAGTTTTTGGCCGTGTCCGCGATTTTTCTTATGTCTGTTACGGCTAAAAGAGGGTTTGTCGGAGTTTCAATCCAGATGAGTTTCGTGTTTTTTTTGAGCGCTTTTTTAAAAGCAGGCGGATTTGCCGAATCAGCGTAGCTTATTTTAAGACCCCATTTTTTAAATACCTTTTCAAAGAGCCTGTAAGTTCCTCCGTAAAGGCCGTCTCCGGCCACTATGTGGTCGCCTGTTTTGAGAATGTTTAAAACCGCTGTCTCGGCAGCCAGTCCCGAGGCAAAAGCCAGCCCGTATTTTGCGCCTTCCAGAGCCGCAATGCAGTCTTCAAGAGCTTTCCTGGTGGGATTGCCGGTTCTTGAGTATTCCCAGCCCCGTGTTTTTCCTATTGCGTCCTGCTTGTAAGTGGAAGTCTGGTATACGGGAACTATGACCGCGCCGGTCTGTTTATCAGGCTCCTGTCCCGCATGAATGAGTTTCGTCTCAAATTTCACCCTCTAATCCTCCAGTCCTCTAATCCTCTAAATACCCGTTTTCCTTCATCCACTCATCGGAAAATATTTTTGTCAGATAATTCCTGCCCGTATCAGGACAAATCACTACGATTTCTTCCGGTTCTTTGAGTTTAGCCGCATATTTCAAAGCGGCGGCAACAGCTGTTCCTGAAGAGCCGCCGACCAGCAGTCCTTCTTCCCGTGCAAGCCTCCGGCATGTTTCAAACGATTCTTTATCTATTATCCTGAACCATTCATCAACGATGTTTTTATCATAGGTATCAGGAAAAAAATCCTCGCCTATTCCCTCAACCTTGTAGGGTTTCGGGCTGTCGCCGGATAGTATTGAGCCTTCGGGGTCGGCTCCGACAACGAACAGATTGGGATTTTTTTCCTTCAGGAATTTTCCCGCGCCTGAAATTGTTCCGCCCGTGCCAGCGCCTGCTGCCAGAGCGTCAATTTTTCCTCCTGTGTCTTCCCATATCTCAGGACCTGTAGTCAGATAATGGATTTTGGGGTTGGCCGGGTTTCCGAACTGATTAGGCCTGAAAGCTCCGGGGACTTCCCTTGAAAGCCTTTCTGCCATCATATTGTAATTTTCAGGAGAATCAGGAGGGACCGCTGTTTTCGTTATTATAACCTCGGCGCCGTAGGCTTTTAAAAGATCTATTTTTTCCGCGCTCATTTTATCAGGCACAACGAACAGCATTTTATATCCTTTTACGGCGCACACTATTGCAAGCCCGGCTCCGGTGTTTCCTGCGGTCGCCTCAACTATGGTTGCGCCTGGTTTTAAAATTCCGGCTTTCTCGGCTTTTTCTATCATTGCCAGGCTGATTCTGTCCTTTACGCTGCCGCCGGGGTTCAGGTATTCAATTTTTGCGTAAATGTTTGAAGAAACAGCCTTTGTTATTTTATTCAGCTTTACAAGCGGAGTCCTGCCTATGCGCTCAAGTATAGTATTTAAAATTTTTCCCATAAGTCCTGCACTTGAAGGGATCCGGGCCGTAAACGTCTCCGGTCAGCAGTTTTGCCCTTGCCCTGCAGCCTCCCCTGCATGCCGCAAAACTTTCGCACGAAACGCATGCCTTCATTTCAGCAGGTTTAAACAAAGCTGTGGGACCGTGTTTGCATGCTTTCTCATATATTTTAGCAAGTTCTAGGCCGTCAAGACTGCCGACAGGCTCATTGAGGTTCTGGAAATAACGGCAGGGATACACAATGCCTTCGGCTGAAACGAACAATTGTCCAGTGCAGGCCGCGCAGGGGAATCCTCTAAGTTCGGATTCGCCGGTTTTTCCTTTTCCAGATTGTTCCTGCAGGCATTCTTCAGAGAATATTTTCTTGAGATTTTCGTCCGATATGTAGAAATCTTTTAAAGCAGGGGGGTCGGAGGCGCGTCCTACGGGAATTGCGGCTGAAAGGCGGATTTGCGAAATTCCCAGTTCCCTAAGGCAGAATTTTTTAAAATCTTCAATGAAAGGAACGCTTTTATCGCAAGCCACGGCCGTTACGTAAACGCTGAGCCCGTATTTCTTAAAAGTCCGGATTCCTTTTATGGTTTTGTCAAAAGAACCCTCTCCTCTTATTTCATCATGGTGCTGTTTAAAAAAGTCAAGACTGACCACGGTTTCCGCAACCTTGTTTTCAGCCATTATTTTTGCGGTTTCATCAGCCACATCGGCTCCGTTGGTCATTACTATTATTTTCAGATTCATTTCATGGGCTTTTTGAAGGGTGTCCGCAAAAAGGGGGTTTAAGAGCGGTTCGCCTCCGCTCAGAACAAGGTTTATGATGTCAAGTTCCGCCGCGCCTTTGAGGATTTTTCCAATGATGCCCGGCTGCATATTCCTGCCTGACAGAGACGCAAAGCAGTGCCTGCATTTCAGATTACAGGCAGAGGAAAACTCTAATTCTATTGAATCAAGCCTGCTTTTGTTTTTGACAGGGGGAAGCCGGGTTTTTTCTGCCGCCGCCACAAGCATTTTCTTTTCCAGAAGCTTATCCAGTAAAAATTTCTCTTCTTTGGAAAGGCTCACGGAATCCGTTTTTTGAAGAAGATTTGACATGTGAGACAGGGTTTCTTCGTTTATGCGGACTTTATAGGAGCTTGCGGTATGATACATCCAGATGTCCGGATCCCGGCGTTTAAAAACAATATCTATCAGCTTATACATTGTCTTGTCGGCGGATAAAGAAGCGGCGTCCCGACATGCGTCGGGACGCCGCTTGCAGAGGCATTCCCTGATTTTGATTAATCTCCCGGCGGCTCGTCACAGGTATCCGGGCAGTGAGGCTCGGTTGTCGCTGTCACTTCGGAGTCAATGTATTCTTCAAATAACATGTCTCCTCCTTCACATCTTAACAATATTATGTTAAGTATCTTAATAAAAGTCAAGTGATTTTTTTAGGGTGTACGCGAGGAGTTATTGAGGGATATTTTTTTAATTATATTATAAAATTACAGTAGAAAAATTTGCACCTTTTTGCCCTTCTTATAGTGTTTGCCGGGATTTGCCATAAATAGCGAATTTGCCTTTGAAAAGGACAAAAGCATGTGAGAACCTTGTCCTTTGAGTAATTTTACTCTGCCATTTTTATAACGCGCCCTTAAGAAAACCGTTCTACATTCATCCGTTTTTACATCATTTTCAAGTATGGCAAAAGTTTTAGGAAGATGTATTGATAATTTATGCATGCATTTATTTATAACAGGAAGCACATAAAGATAAAAACATGTAATCACGGCAGCTGGATTACCCGGCAATCCGAAAAAAATCGTTCCGTTTCTAATTGCGGCATATAATGGTTTTCCCGGTTTTTGTGAAACTTTCCAGAACAATCTTTTAACCCCGAATTTTTCAAGTTCCTGCTTAACATAATCGTGTTCTCCCACCGATACTCCGCCCGCCAAAATGATTATGTTGGAATGTGTTTTCAGGTTTTTAAGAAATTTACACAAAGTGTTTTTTTTATCAGGAAACCTTTTAACAAAAACAGGATTTATACCCGCAGATTTAAGCAAAGCCACAAGGCTTGAGGTATTTGAATCTCTTATTTGAAATTTGCCGATTCTGCCATAAGCACAAGCGAGTTCGCTTCCTGTCGCAATCAATCCAACCTCTGGAGGCGCAAACACTTTAACCGAGGTGATTCCAAGAGAGGAAAGGAATCCAATTAATCCCGGGGTTATCAAATCCCCATGTCTTGCCACAATTTTACCAACTTTGACATCTTCGCCGGCTTTCCTTATATTTGTTCCCTTGCTAATTTTTTTATCAATTTCAATAAATCCGTCTTTAACATTAGCATTTTCCATTGCCACAACAGCGTTGGTTCCTTTGGGAATTGGAGCGCCTGTAGCTATTTGTGCGGTTTCCCTTCTCTTGATAAGCAATCCGTTAATATCATCACCGGAAAATATGCTGGAAACTATTTTTAACAAAACTCTTTTTCCTCTTTTCGTGTCTTGTGACCTAATGACGCAACCATCCATTGCGGAATTATCAAATCTCGGCAGTTTGTCAGGCGCAAAAATGTCTTTTCCAAGCACATGTCCCAGGGAATCCAATAACGGCATTTCCTTTGCCTTCTCCCAATTAAAATTGTTAAGCACTGAGCTCAAGGCTTTTTTCACACTTATCATTTTTTAATTCTCTCCTTCAAAACGATGTGCTTTGTATCATATAAAAATCAGTTTTAAGCCTGCAATAACGAGAACTATCGCTAACAATCGTCCAATGGTTAAATTTCCAAATTTTTGACTGCCATAGTGTGAGCCTGTCCAACCGCCAATTGCCGCAGCAACTGCCCAGAAACCTGTTTCAAGAGGGATATAGGCAGTTTTTGAGACATGACCAATTAATCCCGCAATAGAATTTACCAAAATGAATACAGCAGCAACACCGGATGTATGACGAATCTCTGCCCAACCCATTAAAAGCAATAATGGACTAAGAAAAATTCCTCCGCCCACACCGATAAGCCCTGAAATCAGACCAATCGCCGAACCTGCAAATAAAGCTGCCCAAAGTGGAATAGGACGCAAATTTTGATTGGCAGTCTTTTGCGATATAAACCAAAATCTGTACGCGGTATATAGAAGAATTAATCCTACGACTAATTTATAAACGGATGCTTGAAGTTTTATAGAACCCCCTAAAAAAGATAAGGGAATAGAGGTAATAGCAAAAGGCCAAAAAATAGACCAGGAGAAACATTTAGCTTGTAGGAATTTTATGGAAGCAATGGCTGCCACAACGATATTTAGAGTTAACGCAGTTGGTTTCATAATGGCTGGAATAACTCCCACGATTGCCATAGCTGCCAAATAACCTGAACCCCCGCCATGTCCAACTGAAGAATACAGAAGAGCGGCAGTAAAGATGAGAACAGTCAATGTAACGATTTCAGCAGTACTCATAGGGCTTAAGCTCTTTTATAAGACTGCCTTTTTTTACGGTTCCGCCTTTTATGACTTTTGCAAACACGCCTTCTGTCGGCATAACACAATAACCCGCCTTATAAAATATGGGGCATTTTTTATGGCAGTTCTTGCCTATCTGAGTAATTTCAATAAGCGCGTCTTTCCCTATTTTAAGTCTTGCCTCTATGTTTAGAAACAGAAGATTTATTCCTGAAGTGGTGATATTTTCAGCAAAAGAACCTGTCGTCACATCTAACCCTGAATTTTTCATCTTTTCTATTGATTCCATAGCAAGAAGACTCACTTGCTTGCGAGTTTCAGAGTTTGCGTGAGCATCATTCTCTATTCCAAAATTTTCAATAAACTTTGCCACATCAACTTGTTTTTTAGGAATGCCTTTTTTGTCGCTTATACAAATGCTTTCAATTATTCCACTCTTTAATTTGGTTTCCAATTTCATTTCTTTTCCTGTATCTCTTTTTCCCTATCCCCTACACCCTATACCCTATTTATGTCCTTTTCCTTCAATCATCAAAAAAGAATGAAAAACTCCTGGCAATATAGCTGACAACGATTCTTTCACACCTTTTGAACTGCCTGGAAGTGATATAATCAGGGTTTTCTTTATCATCCCGCATATCCCTCTGGACAACATAGAATACGGCGTTCTTTCCTGACCAAAACTCCTCATTGCCTCAGATATACCGGGTATATCTTTTCCTATTATTTCTTTCAGAGATTCAGTTGTTGTATCTCTTGGTCCTAAACCCGTCCCTCCTGTTATCAATACAATATCAATTTTTTTATTACACCACTCCAATATTTTATTTTTTATTATTTCTTTTTCATCCGGCAGAATTTTATAGTCTTTTATTTTTACATTTTTATAATCAGACAATATTTCTTTTATCAACAAGCCTGATTTATCTTTTTTCTCTTCATTATAAACAGAGTCTGAACAAACCAACACCGCCGCGTTTATATTTATTTGGAAATCTTTTTGTAAATCAGATTTTCCGCCCTTTTTCTCTATCAGTTTTATTTCTCTTATCTGGCATACCGCATTTAAAGGCTTTATCATATCGTATATGGTTAAAGCGGCAATGCTTGCAGAAACCAGAGCTTCCATTTCTACGCCTGTTTTCCATATAGCCGTAGCAGCGGCTGTTATTTTAATATGGTCTTTTAGTATTTCAAAATCTACTTTTATGTTGTCAATTGGTATCTGATGACAATAAGGTATTATTTCCCATGTTTTTTTCCCTCCGATGATACCGGCTATTCTGGCAGTCTCAAGTGTGTCGCCTTTTTCTATCTTTTTGTCTCTTATCATTTTTATTATTTTAGGCGAGGTATAAATCATTGCACAAGCTTTAGCTGTTCTTAAAGTCTTGTATTTATTTGAAATATCTATCATTCATCCTCCAATAAATCTCATTGAAATTTTAGATGAGATTTTATTATTTATATTATGGCTTTCCTTTTTTTCTTCTAAATATTTCTTTAATTTATGTTCTATATCTCTGGTTTTAGCATAATTTTTCATATTAAAACCATTTATATCAAATAAGCAGCGATACAAGATGCCATCGGAAGACAATCTTAATCTGTTGCAGGAAAAACAGAAAGGATGAGATATTGGGGAAATAAAACCTATTTTGGCATTGAATATCTCATACATTTTCGCCACGCCGTCCATACAGACTGATGTAATTTGATATTTTGAGAGAACGTATTTTTTGATTTCAGATACAGGCATAAAATTTGCGTTTATGAAATTCTTTGAGCAGAAAGGCATTAATTCAATAAATCTCACATCTATTGAGTTGTCGGCAGAAAACACAATAAATTTGTCAATCTCATGGTTTGTCAAATCCTTTAAGGCTACACAATTCACTTTTACATTTATGCCATTTGATATTGCAGCATTAATACCGTCTATAACATCCATGAAATTATCTTTTCCAGTAATTTGTTTGAATCTTTCAGGATATAAACTATCCAGGCTTACATTTATGGAATCTAATCCTGAAATCTTCAATTTATGGATTTTTTTTCTTAAAAGAAGGCCGTTTGTAGTGAGGCATATTTTCTTTATCTTTTTTATTTCATTCAATATGTCAAATAAATCGCTTCTTAAAAGAGGTTCTCCGCCGGTAAATCTGACCTTTGTTATCCCAAAATCGCTTAAAATTTTTATTATTTTGACGATTTCTTTTGATTTTAAAGGAGGTCTGGCGCGGAATTCCGGGGGATTGCAATATTTACAAGAGAGATTGCATTTATCTGTTAGTGATACTCTTAAGTAGGAATGAATTCTTCCAAATTTGTCTATATTGTTTAATGTTTTCATCTTTCTTTCCAAGTTCCGGGAGGCAGAAGCGTTTCCACCGCTGCCCTGTCGGTGTTTAACCATAGCCTCAACAACGTTAGGGTAAACACTCGAAAGATTTAGTTTCTGCAATTTTCAATGCTTTGCGATAATTAAACGGTGTATTTATGTTAAAAAACGATAAAAACGCGGGATCAAATTTTTTTATGATATCAGCTGTAATTTCTTTTGTTTTAACATTTTGGAAAAAATCTGTGATTTTAAGATTATTCTTTTTTAATTGGGTTTCAATAGTTCCAATGCAATCTTTGGAATAAATGGCGTGTAATGTCTCATATCTAAATTTCAATTTTGGAACAACAACATAAAATCCATTGCAACTCTTTTTCATATATTTAATTAATTCTATATTAAAGCAGTAGAGCAGGATATGACAAAATAACCGGTAAATTTACCAACCTTTTCATTTAAAGCAGGTTTTATAAATGCCCATATTTGATAGACAATCACAGGCATTGAGCAGGCAAAAGCCCCGAGTATGCAAATGCGCATATAAATCAAGAAAGATTCCTCAGGACTAAAAAAACAAATTTGTCAATTGCGCCTTTTGCCGGTATTTTCAGGATGTGAAGAAAATAAGAAGAAAAAGGAAAAACGACTACTGTGCCCGCGCCAAGACAGACCAGAGAAATTATAATTCTCCTGCGCAGCTCTGAAACATGCTCTATCAGTGTCAGCTCATTATCCATTCACATACTCATTTTTCGGAATCAATTTCTTTCATGGATTTTTTAAATTCTTTTATCGTATTTCCAAATGCCTTACCCAGTTCAGGCAATTTATTGGCTCCGAAAAGCAGAACGCACAACAAAATGACAAGCATCCACTCCTGTGTGAAAAAATTCATATTTCCTCCTATGCTTTATATACGCAGACCGTAATAGTTTAGTCTGACTTATGGTAGCCGTGGCGCCTATGGCGCCACGCAGGCTTGTAAGTATTCAGTCAACGCCGTTGGTGTAGGGGTCGGATTCATCCGACCCGCATATTTTTCGGGCTCAATGAATTGAGCCCCTACATTTTTGCCTGACATAACGGTGTTCAGTGAGGATTTACGCAGGCTTCAGCCAGAGGCTGATCCGCCGTGCTGTGTGGCGGAAAAGCCTGCGACTACATTTCTACATTACCTTTATCCCTTTGACTTATCCTTTATATACTTTTACACAACATTCTTTATGCAGGGCCTGACCGGAAAGAGCGCAGGAAACAGTTGGTCTTAAAAAAGCATCGCTTGTTCCGCGCCCTTTTGCAATGTTACCTAATGCCCAATGGCCAAAACCATGTTGCAAGCCAACAACTTCAGGATGCATTCCTTCTGTTATTTTTGCTTTTGCTTTAACTTTTCCATAAGGTGATTCAACCCAGACAATATCCCCATCCCTGATGCCCATTTTTATTGCCGTATCAGTATTTATCATTAATGGATTTTCTGGTTTTAATTCTACAAGATAAGGATTATTATGTGTTCGTGTATGAGTATGCGATGCTTCTTTCCAGTTGATTAAATATAGAGGATACTTTTCATCCGGCTGCCAGTTCCGAGGACAATATTCAGGCAAGGGAGATAGTGGCTTGCCATTAGCATCTTTTTTGTCTTTATGTTTTTCCTCATAAAATTGTATTTTTCCGGTTGGTGTCCAAAATCCTCTTGTGGGAACGCCATCTTTTAAGAACCCAATTTGCTTGTCTTTTTTGCCATCTTTTTTTGTGCTGTAAATAATCACCCCTTCTGTAATAGTATCTTTTAATTTATCAGTTGGAATTGTTTTCTTATGTTTTTCATACGCAGTTCCTTTTGCACTGACCCATACTGCACCTGGTAATTTCTTTAATTCTTCAAGTGTAATTTTGGGTTCTCCCTCTTTTAATTCTTTTGAAAGGAATTCTTCATACCACTTGGTTTTATCTGAAATACGATTTCCTGACATTTCTCCATTCCAGAAAAAGTCTTTCCCGTCTTTTTCTTTTAATTTAAGTCGGCGACCAAGTTCACAGACAAATTCATACTCTGCCGGTTGATTAAAAATAGGTTTTACTATCGGCTGCCTTAATCCAAGCGCTGGCCAAGTTACCCAATGAGTATTCAAATCATATCTTTCTAAATACGTAGTTCCAGGAATTACAATATCGGCAAACAGGGCTGTCTCAGAAAGGAATATATCGTTTACAACTACAAATTCAAGTTTAGATAATGCCTTAGCAATTGTCTCTGTTCCCGGTAGTGACATCAGAACATTCTGAAAAATAATCATCGCCATTTTGGGTTGATAAGGACCTTTTCCTTCGGCAATGTTCTTGAAACTCTCCGCATAAACACCTGAAGAATGAAAATAAGGATATTTGTCTTTACCAAAGTCAAGTCGTTTTTCTTTGAGTGATTTTTCTGCCGTCTCATCAGGATGAACTCCAATATGCTTATTACCTTTTTTATTTGGAATAACCAATGTTCCCGGTTTTTCAATCTGGCCTGTGAGTGCTGCAAGCAAGCCAATCGCCCAACTACTATATACGCCATTTGAATGCTGACCCGGGCCTGACCAGACATCCACAATCGCTGGTTTTGTTGTGGCAAATTCTATTGCGATACGTTCAATCGTTTTTGCTGGAACGCTTGTAATTTTTTCAGCCCATTTTGGCGTTTTGTTTTTGACATATTCTTTATAATGCTCAAAGCCTGTAGTCCACTCATCAATAAATGTCATATCCTGTAAATTCTCTCTGATAATTATATTTGCCATTGCCAGAGCCATAGCGCCATCTGTAGAAGGTCTGATAGGTATCCATTCCTGCGATTTTGCTGCTGTTCCACTTAAATACGGGTCAACAACAACAAGTTTTGCTCCTTTCTCCATTGCTCGTGGGATAATTCTACCTAAATGACTCCATTTCAGTGCTGAAAGCGGATTCCAACCGAAAAGTAAAATATATTTAGAGTTAATAAAATCACATAGTGGTCTTTCATCACCCATAATTATCTTAAAAGATGCTTTTCTGCCTGTATCACACAAATTAGCATGATTTGAATAATTTGGCGTGCCGTAGAGTTTACAGAAGTCGCCCTGGATATGTGTGAATGAATGGTCTTCCGAAAACCAGACCAGTTTATGCGCTTCACCGTTATTACGCAGTTTTTTTAGCCGTAAAACTATTTCCGAATATGCTTCATCCCAGGAAATAGGCACAAACTTTGGGTCAACACCAATCCCTTTTTGCGGATTGGTTCTTTTCAGCGGTGTTTTCACTCTGTCCGGGTCATATAAAGTGGCAATACCCGCATTGCCTTTAGGACAGATTAACCCGCCTTCTTTTAAGTGGTTCTTAAAAAAGTCCTCTGAGTTGTTAGAAAAATTGTTTGGATTATGCGGGTTAGGTTCAATTTTTACTACTTTGCCGTCTACAACACGGGCGAGTATTCCACACTGTCCGCCGCACATATTACAACAAGAAGGTATCCATTCTTCTTTGTAATTTTTTGATTTTCCCACTGGTTCTTTTTTCAATGCTGAAACAACTTTTTTACCGGCAACCAATATCCCCGCTGTTGTTCCCGCAATTCCTAAAAATTCTCTTCTTGTTAAGTTAGACATGTTTTTATCCCTCCTTACATTAATGGCACATATTGTCCTGCTACCACAGTGACATATCTCATAAACCATATTCCAATAAGGACTAAAATAGACGATGCCGTTATTAACCGGATATTTTTTTTCAACCCGGGAGTGACAAAAATAATAGACGGGATAATCATTCCTAACAGGACTTCCCCATACAGAAACATTGTGCTGAAAGGTCCTTTCAGAAGAAGTCGTGCCGCGGTATAATTTTCCGGAGTAGAATAGAATAACAAGAGCACATCAGAAAAAGTGACAAATAAATCAACACCAATGAATATTACCAACATTTTTCTTAAATCATGAATAATATCATCTTCTATCTTAGGAAAATATCTATTAATTATTTCCACATTACCCAGGTATCTTTCCTTTAACACGGCTAATATTATTAACAACGCGGTTCCGGAAACCATTGCCGAGATTAAGAAATAAATAGGCATTAGCGGCGTGTTCCAAAGAGCGATACCTTTGGCTAATGCTAAAATGAAACCCGTATAACCATGCACGGCAACTGCTAATGGAATACCCAGACTGCCAAAAAATTTTGTCATTGGTTTCTTATCCGTATAAATAGCATACATATATATCAGGCAGTTTAATGGATACAAAATGAGAAGAATAGTTCCCCAAGTAACTGGTGATTTGAAATTAAACATATAGAATAAATGAATAAACCTCATTGGCTGAAGCAGGTCAATAATCAGAAATAGTGGTGCTACTGTCAACACAATAAAAGCGACCACTGCGCCCAATTTGCCGCAAGGTTTATATTTCTCTATACCGAAAACATATGCTAATGAAGAAATAATAAAAGATGCAGCGCTTACGCCGGTTAAAAAGAAATAAGTAGCAATATTTGTGGATAATGTTATTTCATGTGATACGCTATAAATAATTTTTTCCATTTCAGCGTTCCTCCTTTTTTCACTTTCAGGTCATTCTTCTCCCAAGAAAGAATCTCATGTATTGCTTTTTAATCGATAATCATATTCTATATCAGCATTACTAACACCTTTTAAAATATTGTAATGATTTTCCGCTTCTTTTTTAGTTATTCTAATCTCTTCTTTCAATATATCTCTCCGATAATATTTCATATACCTGAAATCATCTTTTCCTGCATTCGCTACAATTTCGTCAAGTCCAATATAGAAAACATGCGGCTTTGTGTTTTGTTCCGGCTTTAGGACTTGTATGGAATTAGTAGCAAAAATTTTTGAAATTTCAGTATTTTTGTCGCTAATATCTCCAAAAGTTCTCGCTTTTGCCATGCATGTTACCACGCATGCCGGTTCAAGCCCTTTTTTAATCCTATGAGCGCAGAATGTGCATTTATCAACGGTTTTTCTATATGGATGAGCAAATCTGACATTGTAAGGACAAGAAACCATACAGTATTTGCAGCCGACACATCTATCATAATCAATAAGTGTAAGTCCATCCGGTGTCTTGTAGGTGGCGTGCACCGGGCAGTTCCTATTGCATATCGCGTCCTCGCAATGGTTACATAAGATAGGAATATAATAATTTCTTGTATTGGAATACCTTCCCTTCTCCCCTAATTTTACCCATTTTCTATAATAACCAAGCGGCACATTATTTTCTTGCTTACAAGCAACAGCACAGGCGCCGCAACCAATGCATCTTCTTAAATCAATCACCATTGCGTACCTTTTTTTAGTTCCTGTTTTTGGTAAAACATCTTCAGCATGAACTTTTGTAAGTAAAGTTCCAAGGACACCGAGAGCCAAACCTGTCCCTGCCGCTTTTAAAAATTCTTTTCGGTCAACTTTTTCTTTCAATAAATTATCCATAGACATTCACCTTCTCGTTTATTATTGTTATCCCACCTGCATCCCCCATTAGAAAGGGGGATGCAGGTAAAGTAAGGAGTATAAACGATATTTATTTTAATATTTCACTTCTATATGGAGATACATCATGCTTGTATGCCTAGAACTTAGCTGTAATCAAAAAAACAATCTGATCGTTTTTAGGCTCCGTGCTGCCTGTTTGCATTTTTTCAGAGTTTTTTACATACTCAAATTTCGCATGAGCGTTTCCTGATAAGCGGTAGCCGGCTCCAAAAGAAGTGCGGGTGTATGCATTGGCATTAGCGACGCTGTTCAATATTGCAAAAACATCGTTTTTATCAAACTCTATTTTGCTGTGCCGGCCGCCAAGGTAAATTTTTTCCGTAAGATTGTATCCGCCTTCTGCAAAATAGTAAATGCCTTTTCTGTCTGCGACTTCAGTAATCGGCGCTGCTGTGTCTTCGCCGTCATCCTTGAATTGACCGTACGCTGTCCGGATATACGCTTTGCTGTCTGACCACGCAGGAGCGCCGGGATTCAGCCTGTCTTCTTTTACCGGCTTAAAATCATAGCGCATATCAACTTCTATTATGTTCCTTGTCCATTCTGTGGCATTCACAGGTCTGGACTTTAGTCCTGCATAAGCGACATCCGCGTCAGCAGTGAGAAGTTCGCCGGAATTATAATAACTTCCTGAAATATATAATTCGTTTATGGGGTTAATGCCGGCTTTAAAGCAAATTGCCTTGGCTGATTGATTATCCGCTCCGGTATCCTTGTTGCCATTTGTAAGACTTAAAGACCATTTCACCGGAATACCAAGTTGATCCTTTTTGAGAGATTGGTGAAGTTGCGCTCCTTCATCATAGCCGTTTACCAGGCCGGCTGAATTGGAAACAACTATGCTTTCAACCGAATTGTCCGACCATGTCTCTTCGCCGATATCTAATTTAATTCTGCCGAGTCTAAGTGTTGGATTAAACAATCCGTCCTTAAAAGCAGGAGATATTTCTGTAAGGAAATTTTTATAGTCCATATAGAAATAATCAAATCCCGCGACGGTAGTATTACTAAAACTTATCCTTGTAACAAAGGTTATGTCAGGCGTCGTGTTCCAGTTAAACCGGAGTTTCCCGTCCGGCATCTGGAAAGAACCCACAGGGAAAGAACCGTCATATTTAGAATCAATGTAGCCTATTGCGACCCTGGAGCCTTTAAAGTCCATTGTCGGCTTGAATTCTTCCTGAGCGTTTGTCAGCCTGAATCCGACTACCAGCAGCACCAATCCCAATAAACTCAATTGCATGTACCGCATAAGTATTTTTCCTCCTATTTAATTAATTTCATTAGTGATTTTAAAGTTTACTTTTTAAAATTGGATTTTAAAAGTCAGGAAAAATACTTACAAGATATTGCAGGCGAGACTAAAGTCTCGTACTACATTTTTTTCGTAGCAGCACTATGGAATGGTATTTTTATAAGCAGGGGATTGAATTTACTCAAGCGGATTAAACATACCTTCTTTTATCGCATACTTCAGCAACTCGCCTTTGTTGTATATTTTTAATTTATTTGTGATTCTTAAACGGTAGGTTTCCACTGTTTTTATGCTTATGTTTAGTTTTGTCGATATTTCTTTATTTGTCAAACCTTTAACTACTAAATTGACTACTTCTTTTTCCCTCTCGCTTAATTTTTTTTCTTCACCATGCGCTTTTATCCGGCTTCTGGATAGAATGTTATCTATGAATGTCCTGCCTTCATTTACTTCATAAATTGCTTTTATGAGTTCTATGTCGGCTGATTTTTTAGTGATATATCCTGAAACCCCGTTTCTTAAAAATTCATTTAAATAGCTTTCATTGTCATACATTGTTAGAATCAGTATTTTTATATTGTTATTTATTTTCCTTATTTCATTGACCAATAACAACCCATTTATATCAGGCAAATTAATGTCCAATAAAATTATATCTATATTTGAATTCAGATTTAATTTTTGCAAGATTTCTTTTCCGCTGCCCGCTTCACTTACAACATTTATATCCTTATAATCGCTCAGCAGCATTTTTAGTCCGCTTCTTAATATCGGATGGTCGTCAACTATCGCTATTTTTATCTTTTCTTTCATATTTTTGCTGGTATTTCTATTCGTATTTCTGTGCCGGAGCCGATTTTTGAATATATGAAAAAAATGCCGTCTATAAGTTCTATTCTTTCTTTTATTCCAAAAAGACCTATGCTTTTTCTATCAGGATTATTTTTCGCCAACTCAACATCAAAGCCTGTGCCGTTGTCAATAATTTCTATTACAAATTTGTTTTCAGAACACTTAAAATATATATCTACCGTTGTAGCTTTTGAATGGTTATATATGTTTGAGAAAGCCTCCTGAATTACCCTATATATCGCTATTTCAACATTAGGGTCAAATCTCATATTTTTTGTTTTGTCATCTAAGCGCATACTCACTTTTATATTGGAATTATGGGAAAAATTATTTATAAATTCGGCCACAGATTTTATCAGTCCCAAATCGCTTAATATCGGATTTCTGAGTTCAACCGCAAAATTATGTATTTCGTCTATGGATTCATCAAGGGCTTTTGATATTTCTGCCAATTTATCGTTTCCATTTGCGTTTACAAGAGATGTTTTAGTTATTGACTTTAACATCATTTTTAATGAAGTCAGATACTGTCCTGTTTTATCATGAAGTTCTCTTGAAATTCTATGCCTTTCTTCCTCCTGACTTTTTATTATTTTTTTCATCAGGTCAAATCTTTTTTGTTTTTCAATTTTTATGTTTTCTATCATGGCATTGAATGTTCTGGTTAATTCGCCTATCTCGTCATTAAATATTGGTTTTATGTTTATATTCATCTTGCCTTTTTTCATTTCTGAGATAGCCTTCGTTAGATTTTTAATGGGTATATTTAGAATGTAAGACAGTAAATATGACAAGAATACAGCAGCGATAGAAACCAGAAATATTGAGATGACAAGTTTTTCAGTTATGGCGCTTAATGTCTGATATATTTGATTTATTGTAACCCCTACCCTGATTATTCCAAGCCGGCCGTCAAAAATTGGCATTGCTATATCTCTTATATAGCCTTGTTCAGTTTTCAATAGTTTCAGTTTATAAATGTTGCCGGGCTCTGGTTTATTCGCCAGGATGAGTTCTTTTGAAACATTATAGTCCAGGGTTTTAAACAGCAAATTATAATCATTGTCAAGAACAAGTATGTATTTTATGTCATTATAAATGCTCAAAGAATCTTCAATTGTTTTGTAAACATCTGCCCAATCGTCTGTCAATAGTGAATTTTTAATTCTATTTTCAATATAGCGAGATATTAGAAGCAATTGCTCGTCTGTGTTTTTTTGCAGGTTGGTTTTTAATAAGGTTTTTGTTTGGAGCAGGGTTCCAAATCCATACAATAATGTAAGAAATAGCGCTATTCCGATAACCTTTACAAATAATGAGACAGAGGTTATTTTGTTTATAAAATTTATCAGCAGTTTTCTCATGGTTATTTTAAGATTAATATTTTCTCTGCGCTTTCATAAATTTTCTCATTGCCGACAGTGAATGAATCTATGGATAATTTTTTTAGAATTTCCCGTCCTTTTGGGTCATTATGCATGCCCAACAATATGTTTCTTATTTTGTTCTTTATTTTTATATCCAAATCTTTTCTTATTAATATCGGCGGTATTCCGAAATCTTCAGAGACTTTTATTATTTTCGTTTTTAGAACATACGGATTTTTTTTGTCCTTTAAATCATCATAAATTAAGCTGTCAATACTGGCTACATCTACTATTCCCTGCGCTACCGCTTCAATGGATATGTCATGGCTGTTTGTATATATGGTGCTTTTAAAATAATTATTCGTATTCGTTTTTTTTGCCCACAGCAAGTGCCTTACATAGTGATACCCTGTTAAAGAAAGAGGGTCGGTGAAAGCGAAGGTTTTGCCTTCTAAATCGTCAAAGATTTCTATATTACTGTTAATATTGGCGATGATATAAGAATTGTATACAATTTTTTTCTTTACAACCGGTATAACGAGAATTTCCACGGGCAGTTCTTTTTTAGATAACACATATGCTCCTGTGCATATAAGGGCTATATCGCATTGCTGATTTTTTATCGCTTCATTTGCTTCGGCATAGTTCTTTTTCAATATCTGTGTCATCTCCATATTTGTTTTTTCCCATAGATAGTCTACAAACTGATGATATAAAATCATGGATTCCTTCGGAGAAATCACAGGAGCTATCAATATCCTCAAAGTATTAGTGACATTTTTTTGCTCTTTATCTTGTATATTTGCGTCATCTCTTAATTTCACTTTTATGGGCTTCTGGCTTTCATTATTACAAGATATGAGTAAGGCGGATAAAAGAATTGCAAGTATTTTTAGGTTTTTCATAAACTATATTCTAACAATATACAAATTTTTTAAAAGTTTTATTTACAAGTTTTTTTGCCTGCCATGAGGCAGTAAAAAATAAACCAGTGGACTGTCAATTTAAATTGTAGGGGTTTCCCCGACCTCACGTCGGGACAGGTATTTATCAACCCCGTCATCCGCCTGAGGCGGATGTCTGCCTAATGCTGACGTTTTTGTTTCGGGCTCAATGGCGCTAAAGACGTGGCGCCATTGGCGCCACGACAAAGGCGCCATAAATTGAGCTTTGGACATGCGGGAGGTTGAGGAAGGCAAGGGCGGCCGTACTGGCCGCCCTTGGTTCTGCGCGGTAAACCGCTGGCAGCCCCCCATTTTAAGAAACTTTCTTGGAACAGGACTGCAATGGTCCCGATAGTGGCTCAGTCACTTAGTGGCTTAGTGTTCTTTTCAATCATTTCCATTTTGCATTTCGGGCATTTGCCCGGCTTGTCCGATTCTGCGCAGCCCATGGGGCAGACATATTTTACGGATTTTTTTGTCTCTTTGCTTATATATTGTTCAGGTTTTTTAATAAATTTAGCATCACAACCAGGACAACAAAAATAATATGTCTTTCCTTTATAATCAATTGCTTTTGTTTCTGCAACCACTTTAAATTTCTCCTTTGTTACAGGACAAACAGTTTCTTTACCAATTTCATCACTTAAAACTTCACGTGACGAGAGTCCTTCTTTATACGATTTGTGCTTATATCCTTTTGCTGATAGTTCCTGGATTTTTTTTACAGATTCAGGGTTGTCAGATGTAATAGATACTTTGACGCCGTTTTCTATGTCTTCAATTTTGACAATAGCGCCTTCCACCTTACATGGGCAATCCTGACACATTGATTCTTTTGAATCGTAGTGCATTTTGGCAATTTCTCTAAGTTTGGAAACAGTCTTGGCTTTCTTTGCCGTCATTGTTATTTCCACGCCATTGTCAATGTTTGTGCTGGTCTTAGTGACTCCTTTTAGGTGTTCCGGGCACATTTTTTTGTGTTCTTTTCCTTTCATGCCCGGACAATCATGGTTTTTATGTCCCTGTTCTGTTGCCTCTTGTGAAGTTGCTGCTTTGCCAGAGTGCGGACATTCATGTTTTTTATGGTTTTCTGCAGCTGTCAGCAGAGCAAGCTCTGCAACTACATTGCTGATAATAAACGCGCCTGTCAGTAGCAATACTATGTATTTTACTTTTCTCATTTTTACCTCCATTTTTTATTCTATTGATTTTACAAATTTTTCAATTTCAATTTTTATCTGGTCACGCACTTTTCTGAAAATATTCAGAATTTCATCATCAGTTCCCTGTGCCAGTGCAGGGTCATCAAAATTCCAGTGCAGTCTGTTTTGCGCTTTTCCGATAAAAGACGGACAATATTCTTTTGCAGAATCCCCGCAGAGAGTTATCACATAGTCAAATTCCGCACCCTTGAATTCCAAAACCGATTTGCTTTTCTGCGCCGAAATGTCAACGCTGGTTTCGGCCAGGACTTTTACTGCAAATGGATGCACGAAACTCGCTTTTGCTCCAGCGCTGAAAACCTCAAACCTGTCAGAAGCAAGCGCTTTTAATATTCCTTCAGCCATCTGGGAACGGCAGGAATTTGATGTGCAGAGAAAAAGCACTTTTATTTTCTTTTCAATCATCATGGTTACAGCATGTTTTATGCTCTTTATCTTTTGTGAAATGTCCAACAAGCGGCGGCGCCCAGCATAAATTAGCCGCAATAGTTTCAAATGCCGCAAGCGTCTGGGTGGATGGGCTAAAGCCGAATACCCTGGCAAGAAAAAGCCCTAAAGGAACTAAAAGAACTATGAGAAGACTTGCAACCATTACAGGACTTTTGAAGTATTCTCTGGCTGCCAGTGAAAAATTCCCGGTTTTTCTGTAAATAAAAATCGCTCCTGAAATATTTGCTCCTATCTGGTCGCTCAAAGCATAAAAATAAGGAATGTAGAATCCCTCTATTCCATAAACATCCACGCCGAGCATTCTGCTTGAAAAATCTATCACCCACGGGAGAAACATTCCTATAAATTTTCCCCATGCGTATGCTTCGGCCATGGAAAAAGAAACTTTGGAAAGCCTTTTCTTTATCGCGTAAAATCCCTCAAAAATGCTCTCGCCCTCTCCTGAAAGCGTCCTGACAAAAGCCTGTCCCAGTCCGCTTTTTTGAAATCCGAATCTGTCAAGAACAATGCCAGAGACTATTCCGGCAATGTATCCAAAAAGTGTATATCTTATCAGTTCGCTGAATTCGTTTTTTTCTGAATTTTTAATTATCATCACTTGACAGTAGTGCTATGTCCTATAAATTATTGATAAGTCCTACAAGGGGTTGGATTTATCCAACCCGAAATAACGGGCTTGATAAATCAAGCCCCTACATTCAACATAACATTATTTATGTCACAATGCAGTAGATTGTTTTTTCCACAAATAATAAACCGCAGGATAAACCAGCAGTTCAAGCAGAAAACTCGTGAAAAGCCCGCCTATCATGGGAGCCGCGATGCGTTTCATCAAATCAGAGCCTGTCCCCAATGACCACATGATAGGGATAAGACCCATAAACGCGGCTGACACAGTCATCATCTTGGGCCTGACTCTTTTCACTGCTCCGTGGATTATGGCTTCTTTCAGGGAGTTATGGTCCAGAACTCCTTTCTTTTTTTTCATTTCCTCATAGGAAAGGTCCAGAAACAAAAGCATGAATACGCCTGTCTCAGCGTCCAATCCCATGAGAGCAATCATTCCAACCCATACAGCGATAGACATGTTATATCCGAGCAGGTATATGAACCATACAGCGCCTATTAAAGAAAAAGGCACTGCAGTCAGAACCAGAAGGGTCTTGAAAACGGATTTGGTGTTCATGTATAAGAGAATGAAAATTATAAATATGGTCAGGGGGAGAACAATCTTTAGTCTTTCCCTGACTCTCAGCATGTTTTCGTACTGCCCGCTCCACTCAAGCGTGTAGCCGGCAGGAAGCCGTATGTTTTTGTTTACCGTTTCTTTTGCTTTTTTTACATAAGTTCCCACGTCTATGCCTGTTATGTCAACATACACGTACCCGCTCAAAAGCCCGTTTTCGTCTCTTATCATTCCGGGCCCCTGTTTTAATTCAATATCAGCTATCTGCTCAAGCGGAACCTGCAGGGTTTCCGAGGCCGGAACAGCGGCTCTGCCGCCCCAGGTGCCGGAGGCTATGCCGACGGCCGGAACCCGGACTTTTTTCAGGCTTTCAATGTCATTTCTGAATTCCCTGCCGTATCTGACGCTGACCGTATAGCGCTCTCTTCCTTCTATCGTGGTAGTAAGAGGCTCTCCCCCTACGGCTGTCATGAGTATTTCCTGGGCTTCTTTTATTGAAATGCCGTATCTTGCGAGGTTTTCTCTCTTGAGAACAAAATCAAGAAAGTAGCCTCCGGCTGTTCTCTCCGCATAAACGGAGCGGGTTCCTTCAAGATTCCTGAGAGCTTTTTCTATTTCTATGCCGGTTTTTTCTATCGCGTCAAGGTCGGAGCCGAAAATCTTGATGCCTATCGGAGTCCTGACGCCGGTCGTGAGCATGTCTATTCGGGCTTTTATGGGCATTGTCCATGCGTTCGTAACGCCGGGAAATTTCATCTTTGAATCCATGTCTGAAATAAGCTCTTCCCATGTTATCCTGTCATACCATACATGGCGCAGAACAGCTTTCAGAAAATCCGGCGCCCATGACGAATACCATCTGGTTTTTTCCCGCCATTCTTCGTGGGGTTTTAAAATCACGGTGGTTTCCATCATTGAAAAAGGCGCGGGGTCGGTTGAAGTTTCGGCTCTTCCGGCTTTTCCGAAAACTCTTTCCACCTCTGGAACTGATTTAAGTATCTTGTCCTGGACTTCAAGAAGTTTCTGCGCTTCGGTAACTGATATTCCGGGCAGAGTCGTGGGCATGTACAGGATGCTGCCTTCATTAAGGGGAGGCATGAATTCAGATCCTGTTTTGAGAAACACCGGTATAGTTGAAAGCACAAGCAGTACTGACGCTGTTATGATTTGTTTCGGATATTTCAGCACGAATTCGCACGCGGGTTCGTATATTCTGAAAAGCATTTTACTTACCGGATGTTTTTCCTCAGGATAGTATTTTCCGACAAGAACACCGTTGGTGATTCTGGCAAGCCAGGCAGGTCTGAAATTAAAATTGTCCATTCTCGTGAAACTCATCCTGAGGGCAGGGTCAAGGGTTACTGCCAGAATGGCCGCTATTGCCATTGTCAGGTTTTTTGTCCATGCAAGCGGCTTGAAAAGCCGGCCCTCCTGGTCCACCAGGGTGAATATGGGCATGAAAGCTACTGCTATCACAAGCAGAGAAAAAAAGACGGAAGGGCCGACTTCCTGCAGGGCTTCAAGCCTGATTTTATGAAAATCCCCCTGTTTCCCCCCTTCCTGCCATAATTCAAGCTTTTTATACGCGTTTTCCACCTCAACGATGGCTCCGTCCACAAGAACCCCTATTGATATCGCAATGCCTGATAAAGACATTATGTTTGAATTTATGCCGGCTAAATACATTGGCATGAAAGCCAGAAGAACAGAAATTGGTATTGTAAGTATGGGCACTATTGCCGAAGGAATGTGCCATAAAAATAAAAGTATTACAAGACTGACTATTATCATTTCTTCTATAAGCTGGCGTTTGAGCGTGTCCATTGCCCTTAAAATAAGGTCTGACCTGTCATAAGTTGTAACTATTTCCATGCCTTTTGGCAGGGATTGTTTTATGGATTCTATTTTTTCCCTGACCCTTTTTATGACGTTGAGAGCGTTTTCTCCGTGGCGCATTACGATTATTCCGCCGACAGCGTCTCCTTCTCCGTCTAAATCCGATATGCCGCGCCGCATTTCAGGACCGGTGGCCACGCCGGCTATGTTTTTTACAAGCACAGGCGTGCCGCTTCTGTCGCGTCCGACAACTAGGGTTTCTATGTCTTTTACTGATTTTGCGTAGCCCTTGCCCCGTATCATGTATTCCGCGCCTGAAAATTCTATGACTCTCGCTCCGGTTTCCTGGTTGCCGTTTTTAACTGCTTCAAGAACTTTCGTGAGAGGTATGTTGTAAACCGCAAGTCTGTTGGGATTGATGTTTACCTGATACTGCTTCTGGAATCCGCCTATGGAAGCGACTTCAGCTACGCCGGGAACCGACTGGAGGTTGTAGCGCAGGTTCCAGTCCTGATAGCTTCTTAAATCAGCAAGGGAATGCCGCCCTGTTTTGTCAATCAGCGCGTACTGGAAAATCCAGCCTACTCCAGTGGCGTCTGGGCCGAGTTCTGTGCGCACTCCTTCGGGAAGCTGGGGCAGAACTTTGCTCAGATATTCAAGAACTCTTGAACGAGCCCAGTAAATGTCGGTCCCGTCCCGGAATATGACATATACGAATGAATAGCCGAAATCAGAAAATCCTCTTATTGTTTTTACTCTGGGGAGGCCCAGAAGAGAAGTTATTACCGGGTAGGTGACCTGGTCTTCCATTATGTCCGGGGAGCGGTCCCACCTGGAATAAACTATGACCTGAGTGTCTGACAAATCAGGTATGGCGTCAATCGGGATGTTTTTCAGGGCCTGCCACGCGCCGAGAACCGCGATCGCGGAGAATATTAACGCCAATCCCCGGTTATTGGCTGAAAACGCAATTATTTTTCTTATCATACTATTTGTGTCTGTCACAGCTATAATAAGATTCAAAGCCCTCTTTTACGGCAAGTTTCCAGAATCGCTCATGGTGAGGTTTTTAACGCCGTTGTTCGCTGCGGTTTACTCGGCGGCTGCGGAACTCGGGCAAAAAGCAATGTTTTTGCCCTCAAACATCCTCGCCGTCCCGGAGGGATACCCTCATAAACCTTGCTCGGCAAGGCTAAACCTCACAAATCGCTCCCTTGTAAACTTGCCTTGCGGCTTTGAAAAATTTATATGTAAATATTCAGCGAATCCCGTTGTCATTCCCACGAAACTTGTCCCTGCAGGTAGTAAGCAGGGAGTGGGAATCTATAGATTCCCGTTTACACGGGAATGACGTGCTTCAGTGAGCATTTACATTTATATTAATCCGAAAAGTTCAGTTGTTTCTTGTGACATGTGACTTGTGTCTTGTGACTATCCGAAAATTGCAATTTTCGGACTTATCTTTCCAACGCTGATTTTAATTTTGATTCGGAATCTATGAGAAAATTTGACGAAACGACTATTTTTTCTCCTTCTTTAAGGCCGTTCAGCACTTCCACGTATTCTCCGTTTGATTTGCCGGTCTGGATGTCCCTGGGTTCAAATTTGCCTGAACCTTTGTCTATAAATATTATTCTCTTTTTGCCCGTGTCCAGCACAGAGTCTGCGGGAATTAAGAGCTTTTTGCCCAGATTAACTGATATCTCGGCATCAACGTACATTTCCGGTTTTAAAAGCCCCCCGGGATTTTCGGTTTCTGCCCTTGCGCGCAGGGTTCTTGTTTCAGGAGAAATTATTGAATCAACGGATTTTATGGTTCCTTTGAATTTCCTGCCCGGATAAGCCGGGGCCGTTATTTCAACCGCCTGCCCGGGTTTTATGAGTCCGATTTCATATTCATATATCTGAATGTACGCCCATGCATTTTTATTTTCCTGCGGTAAGAGCAAACTAGTATAATTATTATTTGAATTTGTGATGTCTTTTATTTGTTCATCAGATATGCCCATCTGTCTGAGTTTCAGTCCGGCGGAATTTACCAGCATTTCGGACCTTTCCCGCACTTCAGGCCACGGGCTGTTTTTTGTTTTTTCTGACGTTGCAACTGCCTCTGTGTATTCTGATATAGCATGGTAGAGGTCCGGGTCATACGCTATTTTACCCGGGCTTATGATTTTCAGAACGAATTCTTTTTTAACCGCTTTTCCTGTTTTAACGCCTATTAAACGCTGTTTTTCAGTATCAATTGAGACAGTTCCTTTTATATTTGTTTCTTCCTCATCTTTAGCCGTCTCCTGTTTCACTAAATCCATTCCGCATATCGGACATGAGCCGGGTTTATCAGAAGTATAGTCAGGATGCATTGGACAGTAATATAAATTTTTGGCTGCCTCATATCGTCTGGTATCCGTCCTTGAATTATGATTTTTGTAAACCCAGATTACCGCTGTGATTAAACAAACTATCGCTATAATTGCAAAAAATATTTTTTTAGCATTCATAAATTTTCTCCGATTAATCTTTCCAATTCCGCTTTCCACTCTAAATGTCGCGCTATGTAAGCATAGTAATCAGTTTTAAAATCAAGCAGCGTCCTGACTGCGTCAAGAAGGTCAATGAAATCAATTTTATTGGCCCGGTAGCTTGAATCCGCTATTTGCAGGGATTGCTCGGCCTGGGGTATTACGCTTGTTTCATAAAGTTCAATAAGCCTTAAGCCGGTCTCAATCTGCACTATCGCGTTTTTAATTTCAAAAGAAAGTTTGTTTCCGGAAGATTTATACTCTGCCTCAGCCATCTGTTTTTCAGCCCGCGCCTGCCTGACAATTGAGGCGTTTTTGCCTAAAAACAGGGGTATGGTTAATCCGATGGAAATATCATAGGTGTTATCCATTACGGAACCGCCAGCAGAGCGCGTTCTGTAAGCCAGCATAAAGTCAGGCAGCCATTGTGATTTGCCTGATTTCAGCAAATCCCCCGCTCTGGCAATGTTTATTTTCATTGCTTCTATTTCAGGATTCATCTGCAAAGCTTTTGCGCGCAGTATTGATAAATCCAGACTTACAGGTTTCTTTTCAGGCTCTTCTGGAGGAGGCAGGGGAGACTCGGTATCCCTGTCCATCAGGGAATTTAAGAGCGCCCGGGCCGTTTCTTTTTCCTGTTTTATCGTAACCAGCATGTTCAGGGTTTTTGAAAGCTCCACCTGCGATTTCAGCACGTCCGTCTGCCGGGCATGGCCTGCAGCGTATTTTGCTTCCGCCGTCTTTGAAAACCCCGTCAGTATGTCTGCTGTTTCCCGGAAAATTTTTTCGTACCGTTCTGAGAGATAATATCTGTAAAATGCCTGTTTTGTTTCGGCAACAACCCGGTTTCTTTTTGCTTGGAAAAGTTTTTTGTAATAATCGGCGTCTTTCCTGAAAATGGAGCGCATGAGAAGAAGTTTGTACGGATTTTCCAGTTCCTGTTTCAATAAGACATTCTTTTCCCCTGAATCAGGCAGGTACATTCTTTCAAATTCAACGGAAGGATTTGCCGGAAAGTATGACTGGGGAACGCGGGTCTTGTAAGCCTTAGACAGGCTTTCAGCTGCCTTGATTTCAGGGTTCTTGTCAATGACCTCTCTTATTATTTCTTCAATGGATATCGTTTCCTGCGGATAAGCAGGAGAGAGAGAAGCTGTCAGAAAAAACAGAAAAAATGCTGTTTTCATTATTTTAGATTTTCAATGAGTTTAAACATTTCCGGAAAATACTTTATTGACACGACTGTAAGGACAACAAGATAAAGCAGACCGAGAAGAATGCCTGATTTTGCCATGTATCCTGATTTTTTGTCTTCAAGTCCCTCTTTCAGGGCAATTGTCCCGAATATTATCGCCATCGCCGCTTTTTCAATGCCGAATAAATGTATAAATGAAAGTATGCCGAGCAACAGACTTATTAACGCTGTTTTTGATTTCATAAATTCTCCTTATCAACTCATCATCGTATCATCTTATCACCTTTGTTCTGATACATTGGGCAAATTTTGCATTCGCACAAGATGTCACAGGATCTTTTGCAGAATTTTTTAAACGAAACATGCCCCAGAACGTGAGAGCCTTTGACCGCGCTTTCAAAAGCGTGACCGGCTATTTTTTTCCTTGATTCAGGTTCAAGAGCGAACACCTTGATTGAAAAAGACAGAAAATAAGAAAGCAGAACCAGAATCAGGACAGCCATTGCCGGGACAGGAACCCATGTAAAAAAGCCTTTTTCTCGTCTTTCTGTTTTGCGTATTTTTGCCAGGGTCTGTTGGATAAAATATGGGGAAGGTTCAATCTCCGGCAGGGTAAGCATGAATTTTGCGTTTCCGGCCAAAGTCTCATGTTCCCGGCTGCAGTCCGGGCAGATTTTTAAATGATTTTCCAGCTCTGTTCTTAGATTGTCCTTAAGCTCGTTATCCAGATAAGCCGAAAGTTTTTTTATCGCGTCATCGCATTTCATATTCAATCTTCAGATTTTCGCAATTCGTAGTTCCTTGCTTGTGACCTGTGACTTGCAACTTGTATCACTCTATAATATTTAACGCAAAAAAACACAAAAACTTGCGGTGTTTAAATTTTTACAAGGGATGATTTCCGGGTAGTAATGTATACTCCAAGCGGCCAAGGTTATTTTTTCAAGTAAGAAACTATCAAAATGCCCATGGAAATGATGTAAACTATCAGGGTTCCGCGGATCGCTCCCAACATGTCTTGAGGCGCGTCCAACTTGGCCTTTGCGACGAAATAATTGCGCCACATAAAAGGCAGGGTTAATAAGATAAAAAGGCCGGCCGTTGGTAGCAGTCCTGCAAATACTATCAGCGCCAACGCTATATATAGAACGACCGACATCAAGCCATATATGGCTACCGTTCTTTCCCTGCCGTTCCTAACGCATATATTTTTTTTGCCGACGAGTCTATCCTGCAAAAAGTCAGGCACCTCATTTATTATCGCTATTAAGAACAAAAAAATAGCCGGTATCACCGACACAACGACCGGAATAATGCTTATATGACCTGCCTGCAGATAGTAGCTCCCCAGGACCATGTCGGGTCCATATGAAAGGGCAATAACGATCTCGCCTAATCCTCTATATGTGAACCTTAACGGCGGGCCAAGGTAACCCGCAGCCGCGATAAAACCGAGTACAGCGAAAATGGCAATGCCTATTCCAACCTGCAAGGTTAGATATACTGCAAATAAAAGGGCTGCGGCAAACGCCGCAACACCTATGTGGAATTTTTTCTTTGTAACGGGTTTAGGGTCTAATTGAAAGACACGGTCGCTCCCAAGTATCCAGTCGAAATATTCATTGAATGCCTCTACCCCAATAAGCGCAAAAAAGATGCCAACAAGACCTGTTAGAAAAAGATTGAGGTTGAACACCGAAACGCCATGATACGCGATGGAGGCGCCAAGACAATACGGCAGGAGACCCGCAAAGAGCAAAAAACGATAGCGGATGAACCTTAAAACACGTTTTGCCATTTATTGGATTCGGCAAGAAGGCTCGGATCTTTTATGACCCTTTTTGTGAATTCTATGACCTTTGGCTCATGCCACGCCTTTTTATAGCGATCCCAGACCTTCGCCAAAGGCTGTTCCTTCACATTGCCGCAGATGAAAGGAAGCGGTCCTATAAGCTTGGTATTTCCGTTGGGAACAATCAGGAGGCTCGCCGAGGGTTTTTCTAATCTATACTTAAGCTCTTCTATGACATCGTAGGGATAGTAATAGACCTTCATCTTATTCTCATATTGTTTTGTCTTTTCGTCGAGCGTCTTAAAGAAGGTCTTATACTGTTCTTCCATCGGGTTCAGTTTGTCCCAGTTCAAAGCGGCTCTGCCGATGCGCATTATCTTGCCTGTATAAAATCCGTAACAACCAAGGTCATATGCCATGTCTATCGCTTCGCCAACTTCATGAATATTGAATTTCGTAGGGACGAACACTATTTCTGTTGTCACACCCTTTTTCACAAGGTTTTTGACAGCGGTGTATGACTTCTTATAGTCGCCCTTCAGTCGCAGGACTTCATGGGTTGATGCGGTTGCACCGTCAAGGCTTATCTGGACCGACCGGAAATCAAAATCTACAAAACGATCTACCACTTTGTCGTCGATGAACTCTCCGTTGGTCTCGACCTTTAAGCTTATACCAGATTCGCGGATGAACTCTACTACCTCAAAAAAGTTAGGGTGAAGGAGCGGCTCGCCACCTGAAATAGCTACGTATGGAATATTCATTTCGCGGACCTGATGCAGAAAGTTGAATATCTCATCTCTTGTCATTTCGCCGGGGATATGATGGCCAGAATCTTCGCAACAGTGAAGGCATCCAAGGTTGCACACGGAATTTATTTGCCACGCAAGGAAAAGCGGCGCCTTGAAATCGTCAAAGCTCTCTCCGGCCATGCCGGGGGTGGTGTTAAAGTTCTTTGTGGGTTCCATAAGTTGTCTAGTTCTCCTTTTATTTTGTCAACACTTCATGCTGGATAAGCTTTTCAATGAAACAGTTCACATCATCGACTATTGCGCTCGGTTCGGTGATGTACTCTAATGCCAGTTCAGTGATTATCGTGTCCGGCGTCTTTTTCTCTTTGAGGCGCTCAACAATATCTGCGCCGGTTGAGTTGGTGACAAAGACCTTTTCTTTCAATGTCTCAAATATCACCATTCCAAATTTTTCTTTTCGTACCTGAACATGCTTTTTGAATTCCATAGTTCTCTCCTAATCAGGTTTTATTTTTTAATCATTATGTTCCCTCGTCCTTGAAGGGTTGCGAATAAATAACTTGACATTTGATTCTGCATTGTAGGGGTCGTCCCTCTCCTTGAATTATAAGGACGGATTTATCCGACCCGAATAAAAGCGGGTTTGATAAATCAAACCCCTACAAAAACCATGATATCCAAATCTAAAGATCTGTTAGGGACACCACACTAGGGCTTGACCCGGGGTATTTCAGAATAAAACAAAAGAACGACGTTATCAACGTCGCCCCCTCCCTTTAAAACGTTATGATGTTTTCTAAATCGCTTACTCGCTTAATATCACGTAAATCTGATATAAGGCTGTGCCATTACACGACCAGAGACATCTGTCAGTTCCGGCTTCACCCACTTCTTGTTCTTTTTGTCCTTTTTGGTCATTACATTAGCATCGCAACCGCATTTGTTCAGGTCTTCTTTTTTCTTCTTATCCATTGTATCTCCTTGGTTTGTTGGGGGCTAATTTACTCAAAGCATTGAATTTACATTATATAATATATCGGTTGCCTTGTTTTTTCAAAAATTTTATTTTATAGTCTGGAGTTTTGTTTTTATGTTCTGGCGAGCGCGGAATAAAAGGGATTCCACTGCCGGAACGGTTATTTCCATTATTTCCGCTATTTCCCTGTAGGATTTATTTTCGTATGTTTTCAGAATGAGAGCGAGTCTCTGGGATTCGGGGAGGGATTGAAGCGCTGAAAAGATTCTGCTCTCTTTTTCTTTTTTTTCCGTCATTTCTTCCGGCTGTAATGGTTTTTCTTCGGATATCTGGGTTTTAAAAGAGCCTTCCTGCGTTTCAATTTCTGCGTCAAGATAAGTGAGCCGTATTTTTGCGCTTTTTGTTTTATTCCTGCGCAGGTAATCAATGCAGAGATTGGAAGCTATTTTGTAGAGAATGGTTGAAAACATGGCATCGGGTTTTATTTTCCCGGCGTTTTGATACACCCGCAGGAAAACTTCCTGGCACAAATCCTCGGCATCTTCCCTGTTCAGCGTAAACCTGTATATTAAATTCAGAAGCGGTTTTGAGTGTCTTTTAAGTATTTCAGAGAAAGAAGAATCATCTCCGGCGGATAGCGCCTTAAGAATTTCAAACTCCGTGTCCATTATTCAATTCTATAAAAAGAACAGTATGATAAAAAAATCCTCCCGCGTTTCGCGGGAGGATTTATAACTTTTATTAAACTTTTGGAGTTACTGAGCTTCGCAGAAGCTTAGTTTAATCAAAACTGAATGTCCCGAATTTTGAATCTATGGCGTCTTTCACTGCCTCAGTATCCTGTTGGGGTTTTTCAATCTCCGTAGTTCCGTCAAAACGCGGGTTTTGTTTGCTTCCGGTTATGAAGGAAACGGCTCCGGAAACGGTATCAGATACGAAATCAGAAAAATCAGAGATGTAATTTACCAGAGTGTCTTTTAATTGGGGTATAAAAGAGGCAAGTTCAGAAACTTTTGTAACGTCCTCGCCCCTGCCTGCGTTCTGGCCGACTACATTGGATATCCTGCAACCCTGGGGAGTCGTTACAAAATCGGTCTCTCCGCGGACCAGAATCCCTTCCACCAGCTTTGTCTTAGTGTTAAATACCGGGCTCCCTGAATTCCCGCCGTATGTGTCAAGGTCAGCCACAAAATATCCTTTGGGCGACGGGTCCCTGACAGTAGCTCCGCCTGCAACTTTGAGCGGCAGGCCCACTGGATGGCCTATGACAAACATGGATTCGCCTTTTTTAAGATTCTGATTCCTGTTTATTTGAAGGGGTTTTCTTTCTGCAACCGGCCTGTCAAGCTGGATAAGAGCGTAGTCAGGACCGAGATCTTGGGCACGGATTTTATTTAATGTCTGAACGGTTCCTTTAACAGGAGGATAATTATGGCCGAGATTTTGAGCCTCTACATTGGATGAATTTTCTTCAGCTCCCTGGACCCGGGTCACAATTTTCTTGCAGGAATAGACTTCGCCTGCCGGTATTGTATCAGAAGCTGTTCCTCCGTCTTTTTTTATCGCAAAGCCGAATACGAATTTGGTGTCTTTGCATTTAGACTCGCTTGTTGCGCAGTGTCCGGCAGTCATTACCAGGTCAGGACCCACGAGAGAGCCTGAACAGAAAGCGCCGATAGGCTGCTCCCTGAATCTCTCCTGCTGGCAGAGGTTCACTGCCTGGCCGAAATTCTGGGTTTTAAGTTTGTATGTTTTCGTCTGCTGATTAAATTCAATGTCTGTGGACGACCAGAGGGATACCACTCCGTCCGCCAGCGTTTTGACTGCGGCTGAAGCCTGGAAATATTCAATTCTGTCGTCCTGGCCGTATATTACTTTGCCGTCGGCAGTGGCGTAGAAAGGAAGGATAAAAGAAATTGCGCTTATGCTCAGTATTGCTTTGATTAAGGTTTTCGTTTTCATATTTCCTCCTCTTTTCAGTCCTTTCTGTTAATGTTATATACCCTGATTTGATTAAAATCAAAGGCCTATGGTCCCGGATTTTTAAGGACCATAGGCCTATACAGTATAGGACCAAAGACCCATCCCCGCTAAGATAATTTTTCAGCAATATCTGAGAGATTTTTTGCGGCTTTCAGAGGGTCTGGAAGGCTGATGTTTATAAAGGAATCTTTTAATTTATTAATTATATGGGGGTTTTCAATAAATCCGGCGATATTTGAAAGCAGTTTCTCTTCAAATCCCGTATTCTCCTCCACCAGTACGGCGCAGCCGTTTTCAACCAGCAGCTTTGCATTTTCCGCTTGGTGGCCTCCTGCAGAGCCTGGCAGAGGTATCAGTAATGACGGTTTTTTTACGCAAGTAAGTTCGGTAATCGTGCCTGAACCTGAACGGGATATTATCAGGTCCGAGGCTGAATACGCTTTATCCATGTCCGCGCAGTAATCCAGAAGTTTTATGCCGGGGTCTCCGGCTAAATCTGATGTGTCGTATTCTCTCTTTATTTCCTCAAAGTCCCTTTTGCCTGTTATGTGAATTGCCTGAAAAACCCTGTTCATGGCTTTGAGTTTTTTTATTGCCCGGCTCGCGGCAAGATTGATTTTTTTTGAACCCTGACTGCCTCCGAAAACCAGAATCGTAAATATGTCCTGATTAAATCCCAGTTCTTTTCTGGCCTCTGCCTGGCCGGGCAGGCGGGCGAAGAATTCCCGCACCGGAGTTCCGGTCAATTCTGATTTTTCCCTGAATGGGTTCTTTTTCACTGGCAGGCCTAAAGCAGTTCTGTCTGTGAAAAAACCGGAGAGATAATTGGCAAGTCCGAATCTGGCGTTTGATTCATGTATGATTGAAGGAATTCCATGCAGTTTCGCGGTGAATACCGCAGGGAAAGAGACATAGGCTCCCGTGCCGATTACTATGTCGGGACGGAAATCTCTGATAATCACGGATATTTGCAGGCAGGAGGAGAGAAAACCGGCTGCGAAATTCAAATAGGACAGGGGGTTAAAAGTTCTTGGAAACGGTTTTGCCCCGGTTTCAACAGAAGCAAAGCCGTTGTCTTCAATGGTTCCGGCGGCCATGTCGTTTTTTCTTATCAGAAAAACTATTTGCCATCCTCTTTTCCTTAATTCCAGAGCGAGAGCAAAAGCAGGATAGAAATGCCCTCCTGTTCCCCCCCCGGCTATTAATGCTCTTTTGGAGATTTTGGAATTCATAATTTTGAATTTTTAATTTTCAATTCTCTGCTTTCTTATTCTGTAATCTATAGACTCTAAACTCTCAACTCTACACTATTTTATCATGTTCCTGTTCATTGAAATATTAAGGAGAAGTCCTGCGCTGAATAAGGTCAGTACGATTGAAGACCCGCCGTAAGAGAAAAAAGGAAGTCCCACTCCTTTTGTCGGCAGCAGTCCTATGGACATTCCTATGTTAAAGAAAGCCTGAAAAGTTATTGTAAGGGTTATGCCCAACGCCACGATAGAGTAAAAAAATGAGGATGCATTCTGGCTTATTTTCAATCCCCTGACCAGAAACATGAAAAAGAGCAAGGTTATGAACAAAGCGCCGACAAGACCTAATTCCTCCGCCATTATGGGAAATATGTAGTCAGTATGAGCTTCGGGAAGATAAAGAAGCTTCAGCTGGGAGGCTCCGGGCCCTTTGCCGAACCATCCTCCCGACCCTACTGCAAGAAGAGACTGCACAAGCTGGTGGCTTTGTTCAACAGCCGAATCCATAGGCGACAACATGGCCTTTAGCCTTTTAATTCTGTATTCGTGCCGGAAAAGCTCGTAAATTCCAGCCGGGACAGCAGTCAAAGCTGTCAGGACGATATACCTTACTTTTACGCCTGCCGCAAAAAAAACAAACAGAGACACGCCGAACATGAGAATCGGAGCGCCGAGGTCCGGCTGGAGGCTTATTAAAATAAGCATTACGGCCGTCAAACCAAAAGGTTTAACAAGTCCTTTCCAGCCGTTCAATATTTTACTCAGGTTCCTGTCAAAGTAATCCGCAAAATACAGCGCCAGCATGATTTTTGCCAGTTCAGAGGCCTGGAAATTCATAAAGCCCAGCGGTATCCATCTCCTGACTTTTTTAACCGGAGGGCAGAAAAGCGTAATGACGAGAAGAATGACGGTTGCAATTACAGCCGGTTTGATAAGGGGTCTTAATTTTTCAAGATTGACTCTCATTGCTAGGGTTCCGGCAGCTATGCCGGCGAATATCCATATCAGCTGTTTTTTTACGAAATATAACGAGTCAAAATTGCAGTCCTGTCTGTTTGCGGCGTAAAATGCGCTAACGGAGTACAGGGAAAATAATCCAAAGAGAGTGAGAGCCGCAATCACAAAAAAAAGCGTATGATCCATGTGTCTGAAGTTTTTTCCGAGTTTTAAGAATGACATATTTTTTTAAGCGAAGATACGATTTGTTTAAACTGTCTTCCCCTGTCTTCAAAATCAGAGAACTGGTCAAAGGACGCGCAGGCCGGAGACAGGAGAATGACGTCTCCCCTGGAAGCCTTTTTGTACGCGGTCTCAACGGCCTTTTTCAGCGTTTTTGAACTCATGATAGCGGAGGTTCCTTTGAGCTCTTTTTCTATTTTATGCGCGGCTGAGCCTATGGTAAGCACGGCTTTTACGTAATTTCTGATAAACGGAGCAAGCGGGGCGTAAGGACTGCCTTTGTCAAGCCCTCCGAGAATAAGCCATATGTTTCTTGTCCGGCCGAGGGCTTTTAAAGCGATAAGCGTTGAATCCACGTTGGTGGCTTTGGAATCGTTGATGAACCGTATTTCTTTTATGGTTCCGGCTTCTTCTATCCTGTGTTCAACGCCTTTAAAACCGGCGAATGCAGCCTCCACGTCGCAAAATTTCGCTCCTGCGGCAAGAGCCATGAGAGCGGCTGCCATCGCATTTTCAATATTATGCGTTCCGGGAAGTTTCGGCGGGGCGATTGATTTTTTTACGCTTTTAAAATTGACAAGTATTTTTCCGTTTTCAAAGGCAGCATTCAGTCCTTTCCATGTTGAAGACGAGGAAAAAAAAAGTTTGCCCGAAGGACAGTTTTTTGACATTTCCAGGCAGAAAGCGTCCGCATGGTTGAAAATGCAGTAATCCCCCGGTTCCTGGTCCGTAAAGATTTTTGTTTTTGCCTTTATGTAATTTTCCATGCTCCGGTGGTGGTCAATGTGGTCGGGCGTTATGTTAAGAATGCCGGATATGCGGGGATGAAAATAAGAACTGTCCTCAAGCTGGTAACTTGAAATCTCCATGACTATACAGTCGTTTTTCCCGGCTTTATCCGCTATCTGGGAGACGGGAGTCCCTATATTCCCGCACACCCGGACTTTCCCTCCGGTCATGCGCATGATTTCTCCTAAAAGGACGGTTGTGGTCGTTTTGCCGTTTGTCCCTGTCATTGCCAGAATATTTTTGCATTTGCTTAAGGAAAGAGCCGTTTCCACTTCGCTGAAAACGGGAATTTTTCTTTGCTTCAGCTCTTTTATAATGGGGCTGTGGTTGAATATGCCGGGACTTTTTACCGCGAATCCGGCTTTAAAAATTTTTTCAGAATGACCGCCTGTTTCAAACAATACGGCGGAATTTAAAAGAGCGGTTTTTTCCTTTAATTTGCGTGACAGGAGTTTTTTCTCCTCGCTTAAGATAACAGCAAATCCGTTTTTTACCAGGAGATTTGCGCAGCATATTCCTGATTTCCCCGCTCCCAGAACAGCTGCAGTCTTGTTTCTGAATTTTTCAGGTTTAAACATATAACAACAGTGAATAGTGATTAGTATTTTTCTAATCACTCGCCACTCGCCACTAACCACTCTATCTTATTTTCAGCGAACTCAGCGCGATAAGCATTAACATTATTCCCGCTATCCAGAATCTTATGGTTACTTTGGGTTCGGCTATCCCTTTCAACTCAAAGTGATGATGTATCGGAGCCATGAGAAAGATTCTTTTTTTATTTCTTAATTTATACGAACCCATCTGGAGTATCACCGACATGGTTTCAATGAGAAATATCCCTCCGGCTATGGGCAGCAGGAGTTCCTGTTTGATTGATATGGCCGCCACTCCTATGGCTCCGCCTAGAAACAGGGAGCTTGTGTCTCCCATAAAAATCTCGGCAGGATAGGAATTAAACCACAAAAAGCCCAAACACGATCCTATCATCGCCGCCATGAATACGGCTATTTCCCCTCCGCCCTCAACGTATACTATTTTCAGATAAGAGGCCATTTTTATATTCCCGGCTGAGTATGCAAGCGCCGCAAAAGTCAGAGCCACGAAAACTATGTTTCCTGCCGCGAGCCCGTCCAGACCGTCGGCCAGGTTTACCGCGTTTGAAGACCCGATTATCACTATCATTGCAAACGCAAAATACCAGAAAAACAAGTTCATGTAAAATTCCTTAGTGTAGGGAATCAGAAGATGCGTAGCATAATCGGGGTTGGGAGGATTCGCCGCCAGGTATGCGACAATGCCGAAGGCGGCCAGCATTTGAAGCGCAAATTTGAATTTTGAGGATGCGCCCTTCGGATTTCTTTTTACGAGCTTGGTGTAGTCGTCAAGCCAGCCCGTGAAAGCCAGGACAACGGTTGAGGATAACAGCAGCCATATGAATCTGTTGTCAAGCCGCGCCCATAAAATCGTGCTTGAGACCAGAGTTATGAATATTATGAGTCCGCCCATGGTGGGCGTTCCCTCTTTTGCCAGGTGCGTCCGGGGGCCGTCCTGTCTTTGTATCTGAAATATTTTGTAATTTTTTATTTTTTTGATGATGTAGGGGCCTATTAAAAGGCTCAAAATAAATGAAGTGATTACCGCTCCGCCGGACCTGAAAGTTATGTACTGGAATACGTTTAAAGGGCTGAAAAATTCTTTTAAATAATGTATATAATAGAGCATATTTTTTCCTTATTATCTTATCATCTTATCATCTTTTTTTAGTTCTTCTATTATTTTTTCAAACTGCATAGCTCTTGAAGCTTTTATCAAAAAAGTCCCTCTGCTTTCGGTTATAAGGCGCTTCAGTTCGTCAATCCAGCCTTGATAGTCAGGCGCATACCTTGTTTTTTGAGGCGTTTTCAGCTCAGCCAGCCTGTTGATTGCCGTTTTTATTTCCGTTCCTGCGAAAAAACAGTTTTCAATTTTCAGTCCTGCGATGAAGTCGCCCAACTCCCTGTGATATTTTTCAGAATGTCCGCCCAGTTCTTTCATGTCCCCGAGAACAAGATAATGCGGCTCAGGATAGTTTGAATTGACCAGATTCGTTATAGCGGATTTCATGGACTGGGGATTTGCGTTATAAGCGTCAAAGATTATGATGGAATCTTTTATTTTAATCTCCTGCATTCTCATCGGAAGAGGCTGGAAATTCTCAAGTCCTGCCGTTATGTCCTGCCAGCCGATTCCCAGCGCGGCTGCGGCAGCTGCGGCAGCTGCCGCGTTCATGCGGTCGTGCGCCGGTTTGGACGCAAGAGTGATTAAATGTTCTTCTCCCCGGTAAACCAGCTTGAAATTATTCTGCAGATCAACCAGTTTTAATCCGGCTTTTGCAGAGCGGCCGAAGCTTATCTTGGACGGTTTTGCGTTTTCAAGACGGGAAAGGAATTCGTCGTCCGCATTGTAAACGAGAATTCCGTTCTCATCAAGGCATTGAATAATCTCTGTTTTGGTTGAGTATATGGTTTCCATGCCGCCGAAGAATTCAAGATGCGAAGGCTGAATATTTGTTATCACTGCCGCTCGTGGCTGCGTTATGGCGCCTATTTCAAGAATGTCGCCTTTTCTGGAGGCTCCGAGCTCAAAAACCGCGAATTTATGGTTTTCATTCATTTCAAGAATGGAAAAAGGAAGTCCGAATTGGTTGTTAAAGTTCCCGGCATTGGAACATGCAGGGTCTTTAACTGAAAATATGGATTTGAGCATTTCTTTCGTGGTGCTTTTTCCGTTGGAGCCTGTCACTGCGGCAACCGGGATGTTGAATCTCTTCCTGTGAAAAGCCGCAAGTTTATGGAGCGCTTTGAGCGTACCCGGGACTGCTATTACATTTTCAGGCATTACCGGAAAATTGCCTGTTTTTTCCTTTTCCATTATCCAGCCTTTGGCGCTTTTTTTGAGGGTTTCTTTCAGAAAATCATGGCCGTCAAAAGCATTCCCTTTAAGAGCCCAGAAAAAAGCCCCTGCGCTTAATTTCCTCGTGTCGGTCTCAAAACAGTCAAAGGGAATGTCGGGGTTTCCTCTTATCAATCTGCCGTTCAGGATTTTCGCAAGCTTACCCAGCGTCAGTTTTAAATGCATAAATTTCGTTATTTGTAGTTTGTTGTTAGTAGTTCATTACTGGTTACTGGTCACTGATTACCGGTTACTGCTGTTATCGCTTCTTTTGCGACTTCCCTGTCGTCAAAATGAATCGTTTTGTCTTTCAAAATCTGATAATCCTCGTGGCCTTTTCCGGCTATAAGAACCGTGTCGTTTTCTTTTGCGGTTTCAACCGCCCTGAAGATGGCCTCTTTTCTGTCCGGTATTATCGTGTAATTTGAAAAACCTTCAAGTCCTCTTTTGATGTCGTCAAATATGCGGGAAGGGTCTTCGGTTCTCGGATTGTCGTTCGTGATTATCGCGATGTCGCTCATTGAACAGGCTATTTTCCCCATCGGAGCTCTCTTGGTCCTGTCCCTGTCGCCTCCGCAGCCGAACACGGTTATTAGCCTGTTATGCGGGAGTTTTTTAAGATTAATAAGCACGTTTTCAAGAGCGCCGTCGGTATGGGCGTAATCCACAAAAACCGAGAAAGGCCCGCTTTCAGAAACTTTCTCAAGCCTGCCTGGAACGTTTTTAAGTAACTCAATTCCTTTTATCGCCGCGCTTAAATCAATTCCCATGCCTTCGGCGCATGCAATCGCGGAAAGCGCGTTATAAATGTTGTGCATTCCTATGAGGTTCAGTTTAATCTCCCGTGAACCTGAAGGCGTTTTCAATTCAAATAAACTCAGGTCCTTTAAAATCCGTATTTTTTCCGCCGTGAAATCGGCTTTTGAGTTTATGCCGAAAGTTAAAATCCTGATTTTGTCGCCGAACTTTGCCGTTATTTCCGGCGATTTTGCATCATCAGCGTTTAGGATCGCGAGCCTGTTGCTTTTGCGGGAATGAAGAGCCGATAATTCAAAAAGTTTCATCTTGGCGTTGAAATAGTTTTGCCTGTCTTTATGGAAATCCAGGTGGTCCCGCATCAGGTTCGTAAAGATTGCGCAATCAAACTGGATATCTGCGACCCGGTTGAGGGACAGGGAGTGCGAGGAGACTTCCATAATCGCGGTTTTTGAGCCGGATTCAAACATTTTTTTCAACAGGCCCTGAAGCTCTATGGCCAGGGGCGTGGTGTTTGAGGCCTTGGCAAGCCGCTTTCCGCCGGCTCTGTAATCAACGGTGCCTATAACTGCGGGATAATCGCCGGCCAGCGTATGGATTGACTCCAAAAGATATGAAACAGTGGTCTTTCCGTTTGTTCCGGTAATTCCTATGATTTTCATTTTTGAGGAAGGGTCGTTGTTAAAAACGCAGGCGGCGCGGGACATTGCCGAGAGTATGTCAGGCGTTTTTATCAGGACTGCATTGCCCTTTTCTTTCAGGAGAGCCTCGTCTATGCGGTCCGTGGCGATTGCGGCTGCGCCTTTTGAAACGGCTTCTCCGGCGTGGGAATTTCCGTGAGTCCTGGTTCCGGGTATGGCGAAAAAAAGAAATTTTTTTTTAATTTTCCCGGATTCATTTGAAATTCCCGCTATTTCAATTTCAGAATCCCCCCGAACTTCTATTTGGGTGTCTGCTCCTTGAATTATAAGGACGGGACAGCCCCTGTTCCCTGATGGAACAGGGGCGGATTCATCCGACCCGCATATTTTTCGGGCTCAATGAATTGAGCCCCTACATTTTTGCCTGACATAACGGTGTTCAGTGAGGATTTACCTTTACTGAAAACTCAGTATTATTCTCCCGCTTTTGCAACGCTCAGTAATGCGCAAGCCTAGCCGTTGCCGGTTCCGTGTCGGGAGGAATTCCCTTCAATGTTATTATTTTTTTTGCTATTTCCCGGAAACACGGAACAGCGGTTTCAGCCGCGTACTGCTGCGGCGTTTTGGGATGGTCCATTATGACCAGGATGGTGTACAAAGGGTTTTCAGCGGGGAAGAAACCGCAGAAAGAAACCACATACTGTTTTGAAACGTAATTCCCGGAAGAATCCCTCTTTTTTGACGTGCCTGTTTTCCCTGCGATTGAATAACCTGCGATGGCTGCCTGTTTGCCGGTTCCGAAAAGCACAGCCTTTTCCAGGATGTTTTTGACAAGAGCTGCGGTTTCCTCCGAAACGACTCTTCTCAATGCCAGGGGTTCATTTGCAAAAACGGTCAGGCCTTGCGCGTTTCTTATTTCGTCAACCACTATGGGCTCCATGAGGTTTCCCCCGTTGGCTATTGCCGAGAAAGCGTTTACCATCTGCACCGGTGTAGCTCCTATCCCGTGTCCGTATGAACCTGTTACAAGGTCAACCGGCCTGTAGTTTTTCATCGGCTTCTGGATGCCGGCTGATTCGCCGTAAAAACCGAGCCCTGTCTTGGTGCCGAAGCCGAAAATTTTTGTGTAATAATAATAGTTTTCCAGCCCCAGCTTTAACGCTATTTTTGCCGTTCCTATGTTTGAGGATCTTTCTATGATTTCAGAAACGCTCAGGGTCTGTTCGGGTTCATGGTCGTTTATTGCCACGGCGCCGTTGAACTGCCATTTGCCGTTTTCACAGAAGAATTTATCTTCGGGAGCCGCTATGCCTTTTTCAAGAGCGGCTGAAAGCGTTACGATTTTGAAGGTGGAGCCGGGCTCGTAAACCCATTCAACGGGAATCGTTTTTTCAGGGTCTTCCGGGTATGAACTCATTGCCAGTATCCGTCCCGTATGAGGCGCCTGCACGATTACTATGCCCAGATTCGCCATGTATTTGTCCGTGTATTTTTTTATCATTTCCTGGGCAAAAAACTGTATGTTTTTGTCAATCGTGGTATGGACGTCAAGCGGCTGGCCTTCTTCGGTTTCATTCCGGTAGATAATCTTGCCTTTGGCGTCTCTAAGTATCTCTCTTTTGTTTACGCGGCCTCCCAGAACCCTGTCGTACAGGAGTTCTATTCCGGTGAGCCCTTTTTCCTCTCCCGCTATTCCAAGAAGACCTCTTGCTATGTTGCCTGAAGGATAATATCTTTTGTACTTCGGCTCAAGAGATATTCCCTTGATTTTCAGTTTTTCTATTTTTTCAAAAGTTTCCCTGTCAAGGTTCTTTTTGACGCTTAAATAATTGCGCGTTTTTTTATATTTTGAAGCAAATTCCAGAGGAGGCATGTTTACAAGAGGCGGGAGCTGATGCAGCATTTTCTGCGGCTCTGCGACCTCTTTTTTTAAAATGGAACAGTCCCAGGCGGTTATTGATTCAACCAGGACGTTTCCTTCCGAGTCCAGTATCCGGCCGCGCGGCCCTGTTTCAAAAATGTCTTTGTTTACGGCTTTTGAGGCAGTCTTAGAGAGATCTGCGTGCTTTATTGTCTGAAGGTAGAATAATTTTCCTGAAATTGGTATCACAGGGAATACTGCCAGATATGCGCAGATTTTTATACGGGTCCTGAAGGTTTTTGTAGCCATATTGAGATTTGAATCGTTCGGAAAAGACTGCGGATATGCTTCTTGTTTTTAAAATCAGCATTATTTAAAAATTCCGGCGAGCCGGGCGAAGCAGCTTTTAGACTTCTCTTTTTTATTTTCCTGTACTACTATCATAGACTGCGGTTCCGGATAAACCATGTCAAGTTTTTTTGCCTCTTCCTGAAGGTTTTCCGGGGACAGGGTCAACTGGATTTCTTTTTTCAGGTATTTATTGGTATTTTCAATGTCCGTCAGCTCTTTCCTGAGGTCTTCTATCTTATATCCGAGTTTTACGGCCTGAATGTTTTCCCATGCGAAAATAAACAGGAAAACAACGGTAAAAACCAGAATTTTTATGTAAAAATTTTTAATCCTGTTCATTGTGTCGAAGCGACAGATTAAGGTTAAGGTCAAGTTTGAGGTTAAAAACAGGTCCCTTCCTGAATCTAAATCTCTTATAATACTGCCATTTGCAGTTGGTGTTACTGGCCACTGGTCACCGGCCACTGGTTACTGTAGTTTATTCCATGCTGAAAAGCTCTATTCTTCTTAACGTATGTTTTTCCCAGAGATACAGTATCTTGGTCGGCGATGCGGGATTTTTGAGTCTGTTGACCCGGCTGCCTCTGCCTGACTTGGGAGAGAACCATTTTTGCAGTCTGTCGTTGATATTGAACAGGTTTTCGTATGTCATATTTCCTCCCTGTCTTATTCCTTTTCTATCACACGCAGCTTAGCGCTTCTGGCTCTGTGGTTTTGTATGATTTCTTTTTCGGAGGGTTTTACCGGTTTAGGAGTAACGAGCTTCCATCCTCCGACTTTCTTCATGAGTTTAAAAGTTTCTTTCACTATCCTGTCCTCAATTGAATGAAACGATATGACCGCCAGTCTGGAGCCTTTTTTGAGGAATTTTGCCGATTTTTCAAGAGCTTTTGCGAGATTTTCAAATTCATGGTTCACGGCGGCCCGGAAGGCAAGGAAAGTCTTGGTTGCAGGGTGGATTTTTTCGTTTCTGCGGGATATGCAGTTTTCAATCAGTTTTCTCAGTTCAGCCGTGGTTTCAATCTGTTTCGTTTTTCTCGTTTCAACGATTTTTTTCGCTATCCGGGCAGAGAATTTCTCCCCGCATATTCTTATGAGATGTTCAATCTGTTCGTAAGGCCATTTGTTTATGATGGTGAAAGCGGTCAGGGGATTTGAGGGATTAATCCGCATGTCAAGAGGTCCCTCTAATCTGAAGCTGAATCCCCTTGACGGTTTGTCAAAATGAAGCGATGAAACGCCCAGGTCCATGAGAATCCCTGAAATAGAATCTATGTTTTCCCTTGCCAGTATTTCGTCTAAGTTCGCGAAATTTCCTTCCAGGAGTTTAATCTGCGGGGAGAACATGGAAAGCTTTGTCCCGGCTATAGCTATAAGCTCGGGATCCCAGTCTATTCCTATGAGCCTTCCAGCCGGCTCAAGCATGGAGATAATCTTTTCTGCATGGCCGCCGAATCCCACGGTTGCGTCCACGTATGTGCCGCGCCTGTCCGTCACGAGGAGCGCCGCTGTCTCTTCAACGAGAACCGGCTCATGGGTCAGATTGTCCGTCATACGTCGAATATCTTGCTGAATTTTTCGAAAGCCGGCTCCATTGTCTGTTTTTTGTATTTTTGCCACGATTGCGCATTCCATATTTCTGCCTTGTTTCCCACGCCTCTTATTATCACTTCTTTTCTGAGCGAGGCGTATTCTTTGTGATTTTTGGGTATGAGAATTCTTCCCTGCTCGTCAAGCTCCGCTTCTATGGCGTTGCCGAAAAAAAATCTCTTGAAAGCCCTTTCCTCCGCCTTGTTTTCGGATTTAAAAACCGCCATGTTGTTCGCTATCAGTTCCTCCCACTTTGACGGAAGAAAAAACGCAAGGCATTTATCAAGCCCTATCGTAAGCATGAAATAATTTTTTTCTTCTTTGCGGAGTTCTTCCCTGAACCGCGTCGGAATGAAAATGCGGCTCTTGGGATCCATCGCATGAGAATATTCTCCGTATAGCGACATAAGTTTTAGCTACAATTCACCACTACTTAACATTTCACACCACTTTAAACCACCGAGAAATGTAAGTATAATGTATAAATTTAAACTTGTCAATACCTTTTTTAAAAAAGGTATGTAAAACAAGGATTTTTTGGGGTAGAAAAAATCAATAAGGACTTTGGTTTGAAATTTCGCCGGTTTTCAGATCATGCCTCCATACGTATTCAAGAGAGCTGATCTTATTATAAGGCATGCCGTAAGCTCTGAAAAGAGCCTGGTTGAGCGCCTGGCCTTCTTTGAGGTTTTTGCAGAATTGATAAAAGGCGTCTCCCTGTTTTAACCTCATGAGGAATTTTACCAGACTGTAGCTCTGGCTGTACCACAGCCTGATGCTGTCTTCATCCGCGTCATGGAGATTCTCTATTCTTGTCAAATCAGCCAGTTTAAAGCCGCCGCCTTTTTTGAGCATTTCAAGATTTTCCTTCAGCCATGCGGGAGGAGCCAGCCCTCTTTCCGTCTGCACGAAGGTGGCGAGCCCCTCGCTCAGCCACAGGGGACTTGGAATCTGCGCCGTGAAGAAACCGTCAAAATATACGTGCGTCATTTCATGAGCCAGAATTCCGAAGGCTTCTTCGCTTTCATAGAGATATATTTTTCTCTCTATTAAAGAAGCGGCTCCGCCCGACCATACTGGCCGTCCCGTCAGTTTCTGATAGGTTTCCTGGCTCGTGCATAAATAAACGAAAATTTTTTTGTCTCTTGTCCACGGCGAAAAAGCCACCAGGTCAAGCATGATGTTTCCGTGCAGCAATTCCATGGAGTTTCTGATTTTTTCGGATGCTTCCACGATTTCATGGTAAATTATGAAATGCCTGGTCTCCGTCGGAGCGAATCCCGGCGGCGCGGCCGGATGTTTTCCAGCGTCTTTCAGAGGCCGGCTGACGCCTATTTTCTCTTCAGCGGAATGTTCGGGAATTCTTTCCGAGGGTATCTCTTTTATTTTTTCCGCATCCAGGGGCTTTATGAGAATCCTGTGGGGCATTGCGTCAGGCGCGGCCTGTCCGACTGAGCCTTGTTGCGTAGGCGCGGGTTGAACCACGGGCTGCCGGGGGACCTGCGGGATATCGGGCTTTATTTTTGCAAAAGGATTCTGCGAAATATGGGTTGCGGGAGTCGTATCAAGATCTTTGCGGATGTACTGGTACATGAACACGCCCCATAAGATTATTATCAGCGCCCAGAACAGCACGCGCAATCTGAAAAAAATATCCATTTTATTTTAATGTATCCCGCATTTTTACTGCCATTTCAGACATCGCCTGAACAAAAAGAGCAAAGAATATCACAAAAAGCGCGTGAATGCAGGCCATTGCCCATTGAACCGAGCTTAAAGGCAGATCTATCAGTCTGCTTTTTACGTAATAAGTCCCGAGCATGAGGATTAAAGACGTCAAAGATATTAAAAACACCTGCGCTTTTTTCATGAACATGGCGGCCAGAGCCGGAGGGATTAAAAACAGCAGCCATGTCGGCGCCCAGTAAGAGCCTAAAAGATAAAAAAGGGCGGCGGCAGCTGCCAGGTTCAGCCAGACCGTGAGTATCCGTATTCTGGAAGTCCATTTTATGAATTTATAAGCGTTTTTAGACAGCCAGCGGTTTATTAAAAAAAACACGAATAATATGGCAAATGAAACGTATGTAATCCGCGGGTCCGGCTCTGAAAAATAAATCGCGGATAAAATAAGTATTAACGCAAACGGAATGAAATAGATGTTAAGCACGTGCATAAATGTCTACCTCCTCTGTTGTGCTCCTCCGTGAATCTGCTTCGTATTTTTTTTAAATATTATTATAAATCTTTCACGGGTTTCAGCCGGAAGAGTATAATTATAAATTTCTTTTATTTCCGCTTTATGTTTTAAAAGAATTTCCTTAAAACTTTCCTGCCTGATGATTCTGACGTCGCTTTGCCATGCAAACAGGAAACCGTCTTCTCTTAAGATATTTAAGCATTGAGGCAGGATATTTTCAAGTTTACCCGCGGCTCTTTCAAGAATTATGTCCCCGGCGTTGCGGCATTCCTCTATCCGCCTGCAGACCGCGCGAATATTTTTCAGTTTGAGCGATGACGTAATCCATGTCAGGAAAGAATGTTTTTTCCGGCTGGCTTCCCAGAGCTCAAATTCAGCCTCGTTGACGAAAATTCCGTTAGGTATGCCCGGAAATCCCCCCCCGGAACCTGCGTCAATTATGAGCCTGTCCTTTAAATCCGCGAGGACTCCGGCAGTTGCAGGCGCAAAAGCCAGAGAATCCAGTATATGTCTTGACCAGATGTTGCCGATGTCTTTTCTTGAAATCAGATTTAATTTCTGGTTTTTTTCAATTACGGCCCGGGCAAAACATTCCAGAACTGTTAAGCGCTCTTTTGTAAGATTTACTTTCCATTCGTCAAGTTTTTCCAGAAATTCTTTCATACGTGGTGAGCGAAGCCGAACCATGGCCGTGTTTTGCGGTTTTCATTCTTTCAATCTGAATCCATAAAAGCTGCACGTCTGCCGGCGTGACGCCGGGTATTCTCAAAGCCTGCGCCAGAGTTTGCGGCCTGACTCTGAGAAGTTTCTGTTTTGATTCAAGGAGAAGCCCCCTGATTTTTTCGTAATTGATGGTTTCAGGAATGATTATTTTTTCCAGGTTTTTCAGTTTCTCCGCTTCTCTGCGGTTGCGTTCTATGTAAACGGCGTAATCTTTTTCAATCCGGGCGGTATTTTTTGCGGCCGATTCGCTCCACGGGAGCATTTCAAACGCGCTTTCCTCGGGAGCGTCAGGGTTTTTGATGAATTTTTCCGCCGATTTCTTGTAAAGCTCCCAGGCTTTTTTCAGCCGGCCCGGCGCCAGTCCCAGACTGAATCCGTATTCAAGCAGACGCATGTCCGCGTTATCAGTTCTTAAGAGAAGCCTGTATTCGGCTCTGGAGGTGAAAATCCTGTAAGGCTCGTCCACGTTTTTGTTTATTAAATCGTCAATCATCACGCCTATGTATGCCTGGTCCCTTCTCAGAATAAATGGCTCTTCGCCGCGGATTTTAAGCGCGGCGTTTATGCCTGCAATAAGCCCCTGGCCAGCTGCTTCTTCGTATCCGGTGGTGCCGTTTATCTGTCCGGCCATGAAAAGACCGCTTATGGATTTTGTCTCCAGATTATAATTCAGCTGAACCGGAAAAGAAAAATCGTATTCTATCGCGTAGCCCGGCCTTGTTATCTGGGCTTTTTCAAGACCCGGTACCGAACGTATGATTTCAATCTGGACGTCTTCCGGGAGACTTGTGGAAAGGCCGTTTATGTAATATTCTTCAGTATGGTATCCTTCAGGCTCCAGAAACACATGGTGGGACTTGTGATGCGGGAACTTGACTATTTTGTCCTCTATTGAAGGGCAGTATCGCGGGCCGGTTGATTTTATGATTCCGGAATAAAGAGGAGATTTCGGGAGAGACGCTCTTATAATATCCGCCGTCTTTTCATTTGTGCGGGTTATCCAGCACGAAAGCATGGGTCTGGTGATTTTTCCGGTAAAAATAGAGAAAGGCTGCGGCGGGTCGTCGGATTTCTGTTCAATGCACCTGGTCAAATCTATTGTTTCCGCGTTGAGCCGCATGGGAGTGCCTGTTTTGAGCCTGCCGATGTCAAACCCCAGTTCTTTGAGGCTTGAAGAGAGATATTCGCTCGGATAGTGGTTGTATCTCCCCCCCCTGAAATTCTGAAGTCCTATGTGAATGAGGCCTTGCAGAAAAGTGCCCGTGGTCAGGATTACGCATTTTGAAGAATAGCGGGTTTTCCTGATTGTCGTTACTCCTTTCAGTTTTGAGCCTTCAATCCGGATTTGCGCCGCTTCGTCCTGGACGATTTTAAGATTTTTTTGTTTTTCAAGAACGTGTTTCATCGTGAACTGGTATATTTTTTTGTCGCACTGGCACCGCGGGGAATGAACCGCCTTTCCGCGCGCAGTATTAAGCATGTGAAAACTCAGGGCTGATTTGTCCGCGTTCTTTGCCATTTCTCCGCCCAGAGCGTCTATTTCCCTGACAATCTGTCCCTTGCCGATGCCGCCTATGGAAGGATTGCAGGACATCTGCGCAATGGTATCAAGGTCCTGGGTTATGAGGAGGGTTGAAGCCCCCATTCTGGAGGAAGCCAGAGCGGCTTCTACTCCGGCATGGCCGGCTCCTACTACGATTATGTCAAAGCTTTGCGGGTAATCAAAAAACATATTAGAAAAACAGCAGGAACAAAATGTCCTGGGAAATAACGCCTGTTTTAAACAGGAAATATGCGATTAAAACCGGATAAAAGGAGGATATAATCATACAAAGCAATATCCGCCCTATTGTCAGTCCCGTGATAATCTTTACTGCTTTTATCATGAGAATCAGAGTCCAGACTACGGCTCCCGCCTGAAAGAGAATGAAAAGATTCTCTATTTTTAAAACCGCGCTGGAAACGATAAAAAAAGGGATAAATGCCGTATATATCGCCAGCAGGGTTAAGGATAATTTCAAAATTCTGGCGAACAGATTAATATTCTTGAATGTCGCGTAAGCCGCATATCCGGAGACTCCGAGAAAAAGAACGTAAACGGATGCGCCGTCAGCCGATTGCCGTATCATCTCAAAAAAGACAAAGAGAAGAATCAGTCCGAGAGCCGCCTTTGCGGCAAATTTTAACTTTCCGACCGACCTGCCCGCCAATGCCAGCCTGCCCTCCGACGTTGTGTGGAGGGTGCTGGCAGGCCTGATGAAATAAGTGAGAAAGGCGCATGAGATCAGGATAAGAGCGGACCCCCATGCGGCCTCGTTTCCGAGGTAGAAAAGAAAGGAACGCTGCTCCGTAATCCAGCCTGCGAATTCAGCCGGAAAACCCGAGGGTTTTAATATCATGAAAACGGAGTTCAGGACGAGATAAACCGCGTAAATGAGAAGAGGCGTTTTGAAAGAAAAATCATTCGCAGTTATCTCGTCAATGGCGTCTGCCGGCCTTAAAATAAAATTTTTAAAGAGTTTGAATATAAGCATATTATTTTCCCACGCAGAATTTTTCAAATATGTTCGCCAGAATTTCCTCCGGGGTCGTTTCTCCGGTTATCAGCGCCATTCCGTCAAGATAGCATCTCAGATGTTCTGCCGCGAGCTCAAGCTCAAATTTCCCGGATTCAAGCGTCTTATGAAGGGCAGAGATTTCCCGCAGACCGTTTGAAAGAGCCTGAAAATGTCTGGCAGAGGTTATTATTTCGGAGGACTCATGGTTAAAAAGATTTTCCTGGAATCCAAGCAGGTTTTTTTTCAGATTTTCAATTCCCCTGTCGGTTTTACAGGATACCATGAACGAATTTTTGTTTGAGCGTTCTATCGGCCGCGCCGCTTCAAGATCCGTTTTGTTAAACACTTTTATGACGCGGGCGCCTGCCGCCGCATTCTGCCTGATTGTTTTGTCAACGATTTCATCTTCCGTTCCGAAAGGTTTTGAAACGTCCTGAACCCACAAAAGGATATCGGAGGATTTAATCGCTTCAAGAGTGCGTGCCATGCCTTGGACCTCAAGAGCGTCTTTCGGGTCCGGATTTATTCCGGCCGTGTCGGCAAATATTACCGAGAATCCTGAAATCGTCAGTTTCTCTTCAACGGTATCGCGCGTGGTCCCGGCAATATCTGATACGATGGCGCGGGACCGGCCTAAAACGGCGTTAAGGAGGGAGGATTTGCCTGAATTGGGAGCTCCGACGATTCCTATTCTTATTCCATGCCGGATGTATTTTCCGTTTTCAAAACTGTCTGAGAGTTTCCTCGTTTCCAAAATCAGATTTTCAACAGCCGGCAGGAGATTTTTTAAATCCAGCTCCTCAATTTCCCCGTCGGAGTCGTCAAGCCTTGCTTCAATTTCCGCGAGTATGCCAACGGTCTCTTCTTTCAATTTTTTTATTTTTTTTGAAACAGAGCCGTATATCTGGCTCATGGCATTTTTATGCGCGGATTCGGTTTCGGACAGTATTAAATCGTTTATCGCTTCTGCCTGGGCCAGGTCAATCTTGCCGTTTAAAAAAGCCCGCATGGTAAATTCGCCGGGGGACGCCTGGCGGGCGCCGTTCTTAACCGCAAGATTGATTATGTTTTGTATTATGTAAGGCGAGCCGTGGCAGAATATCTCCGCCATGTTTTCGCCGGTATAACTTTTTGGTTCTTTATACAACGCGACGATTGCATTGTCAACCAGTTTATCCCCGTTTTTTACCGCAAGCAGATACGTGCGGCCGGTCTTAGGATTTGCCAAAGCGAGATTAGGATGGAGGAAAGTTGAAGCGATTTCAAAGGCATTTTTGCCGGAAAGCCTTATGATGGCTATGGCGCCGTGGCCCGGGGCGGTGGAAAGAGCCGCAATGGTTTCCCTAATATCCGGCAGCATTTCTTTACGGTCCCTTAAGTTTAATCACTACTTTCCGCCATTTGCCTTCTCCTTCGGAAACGGTCTGGAGTTCGCCGTAGCGCTCTTTAATCACGTTGTGGATGTATTTTCTGAAAACAGGAGACATGGGCTCAAGCCTGTAAGGCCTTGAAGTTCTTTTGACCATGCTGACCGCATTTTCAATTTTCCGCAGAAGCTCCCGTTCTCTGCTCCCCCAGTAGTCGCCGGTATCCACCTGTATGGTTATGTTCTGAGCGTGGTTTTTGGAAAAGATAAGCTGCGTGATGTATTGCAGGGAATGAATCCCCCTGCCTTCATAACCTGTGAAAAAATAAGAATCTGCAGATTCAAATTTTATGTATATTTTGGACTCTATCCTGCTGTATCTCGCCTCCGTTATGGTAAAAGGAACTTCCATCAGATTAAGCAGTTTTGAAACGATTGCCTTAGTCTGTTCAATTCTTTCCTTTTCAGAAGGCGTGGCTTCCGGCTCCGGCGCGGCATGTTCTCCGACGCTCATATCCGCCTCTTCGGGGCGGGAGTTCGCCAAAGGCGAATCCGGTTCGCTTGAGACGGACTGTTCCGGCCGGTCATCCCGCCATTCGGCGGGACGGTCAATGCCGCCCTGTTCCGCCGCTGTTCGTTGAACCTGCGGGCTGGTTTTGACTAAATGCTGGGTTTCGCGTCTGGAAGAGTGGAAATTATCCCTTCTCGGCTTTTTTCTGAATTCTACGCGTCTTTCAGGCCGTTGATCCTGGTCGCCAGTCCATTTTTTCTCGCGAAGCAGGACGCACGCTTTTTTACTGCCTATGCCGAATACGCCCTTTTTGCCTTCGCTTATGACCACGACTTCTACCTGGTCCCTGCTCAGAGAAAGTTCTTTTAAGCCTTGTTCAACCGCTTCCTGCAGGGTTTTCGCTTCTATTTTAATCTCTTTCATTGTTTGTCTCCTTTAAAAGCTTTTTGCATGTACATCTGCTGCGCAAAGCCGAATATGCTGTTAATCAGCCAGTAAAGAACGAGTCCGGACGGGAAAGATAAAAACATAAAAGTGAAAATAACAGGCATCCATTTCATTATCATGGCCTGGCTCGGCTCCGAGGACTGGGGATTGAAGTGTTGTTGAAGGAACATTATGAGCCCCATGACAACCGGCATAACGTAAAAAGGGTCTTTTGCAGAGAGGTCTTTTATCCAGAACATGAAAGGCGCTCCGTGCAGGTTCCAGCTGTTCCTGAGAGCGGTAAAAAGCGCGAAAAAAATGGGAATCTGCAAAAGCATCGGGAGGCATCCTCCCAGGGGATTCGCCCCGTGTTTTTTGTAAATATCAAGAATCTCGGCGTTAAGACGCTTCGGGTCGTTCTTGTATTTCTGCTGGAGATATTGAATCTGCGGCTGGATTTTTTTCATAATATTCATCGCCTTGTAGCTTTTCCAGCTCAAAGGGAAAATGATTATCTGCACGATGACGCTGATAATTATTATGGCCACTCCGTAATTTCCGCTGAGGTCGTAAAAATAAACAAGCGAACTGTTGGCGAGTTTTGCAAGAGGAGCAAAGAAGCCGAAGTCCACGGATTGAGCCAGCCCCTGTCCGATGGATTGAAGGAGGCCGTAATCCTTGGGACCGATGTAAAAATTCATCTTCCATGATTTTGTCTGGCCTGGCGCAAGGCTGGTTTTTTCAAACGGGATGGACAGATAAGGCGCTTTATTTTTGTCTATTTCCATCTGGGAAAAGTTAAGATTGTTTCTTTTTTCAATTCCCTCTCCTGTCACCGCCGCAATGAAATACCTGTTGTCCAGCCCCGCCCATATCCAGCCCGGAGCTTCGGCGTTTTCTTTCAAGGTTATTATAGATGGATTTTTCCTGTCTTTATGTTTTACCGCGTATTTGGCGCTCCATACTTTTGTGTTTTCTTTCTGTTCGCTTGACGCGGTCCCGAGTCCAGGTCCTATTCCGAGAGCCCATTCATTCATTTCAAGAGATTGAGAGCCTTTATTGGTTGCGGAAATTTCAAGGGTATTCAGCTTGTTTTCCGGGCTGAAAACCAGTTTTTTTCTTATCACCATGTTTTGCGTTTGCGCTTCAAAGACTGCCATATTTCCGGTTTTATCCAGAAGCCTGAACGCGAGATCATCAAAACAATTAAAAATTCCGTATTCCGGACTGATTACAAGCTCTACCGGAGACACGGGCCCCTGATACACGTAGCTTCTTATGTTGGCGCCGTTCAGGTCAAGGAGAATTTCTGATTTTGAAGTTTTAAGGGAAACGGCTTTTTCAGTCCAGTTTTTTTTAACTTCCCCCCGTTTTTCCTCAACAGGCTTTGCGTAGTCTGTTTTGGGCTGTTTAGCGGCGCCGGTGACGGCTTTGTCCCGGGATTCTACCCCCGCCGACGCAGTGATTTGGCTCTTTTGGGACTGACCGTATCTTTTTTCAAGAAAAGAATACCACAACAGATAAACCAGAGATGAAAGAACTAAAGCCAAAATCAGATTTTTTTGCATAATTTATCTCCTTGTATCAGCGTACAGGGGACAGCGCACAGCGGTCAGTAACTCTTCTCTGTCCCCTGGCCCCTGACCTCTTTTTTTATTTTGGATTAACCGGAGAGAAAACAGTCGTCGGCATAGCCTCCGACACCTCTGGCCGCAGTGCGGCTGTTCCGTCTGGAACCGGGTCGTAGCCGCCCGGATGAAAAGGATGGCACCTGGTTATTCTTTTTAAGCTTAAAAGCAAAGCTTTTATAAAGCCGTGAATCCTGAGCGATTCAAACGCATATTCGGAACAGGTCGGATGAAATCGGCATGTTTTCGGGCCCAGAATGGGCCTGAATATCTTGTATATAAATACCAGCGTTTTCAGCGCCATATTTTCAACTTTATCCATAACTCCTCTAATTCTTTCATGGCGTCTGAAAGATTTTTTATTTTGCATCCGGCCCGCGGAGAAATTATTATGTAAGTTCCATCCTTCAGATTATGCTTGCTCAGCCTGAAGGCTTCTCTGATGAGCCTTCGGAATCTGTTTCTCTCTACGGATTTTCCAAATTTTTTGCTTACGATAATCCCTATTTTTTTGTTTTCATTCCCGGCAGCAGGTTCGGCTTCGCTCACCATAAAGTAGCGCATTATCAGGTTTTTGCCGGCTGTTTTCCTGCCCTGGCTGAAAACAAGTTCAAAGAGCTTTTCCCTCTTAAGACGGAAAGTCTTCGGAAAAGAAAACTTACTCATTAATGAGATTCCATCTTCCTTTCCGGCGTCTTCTGGCAAGGACTTTTCTTCCGCCTTTGGTTTTCATCCTTGCGCGAAAACCGATGGTTTTTTTCCTTTTTCTGACATTCGGTCTGTATGTCGGTAACATAAGATTCACCCTGTGGAATGCCGCAAAGCGGCAATTTCGCTAAAAGCGAAATTATTCCACGGGGTAAATTATATTAAACATCCGCCTAAATTGCAAAATTCCAAATCAAATCAGTATATCATTCTATTTAGTTCCTCCTCGATAAAAGTCGCAGGAACTATGATAACAGCGATTAAAATGCATGATTACAGCGATATATTGCTTATCGCCGTAATCAGTCTGCGAGGACTTTCCGAGCAGACACTATTTGCGAATAATTTTGTTTATGGAAAAATAAATAAAGAAGCCGGCCATGCCGCCGATAAATGTAAGGATAATGCTGCTCGGAACGGCTGCAGGCCCGAAAGATATAAAAAAATACTTGCCGAACAGATGCCTGAAAACTGCAGGGGCAAAAAACCCGGAGCCGATTCCGGCTGTAACTGTCCAGATAAATCCCCAGAAAGATTCGCCCGCCAGACCTGAAACCAGACCTGTAACGGAACCCATCCAGACCGGCACAAAAAGCTGCGGAGCGCAACTATAAAAAAATGATTGCCAGTCATGAGGCGTGCGAATCATCAAATTCCATGAGAATAAAAAACCGATGATAGCGCCTAAAAATGCTCCTGCCAATAATCCTATCAGGCCGTTTACAAGATGATTTTTTATCTCACAGACGGAGTCTTTACTCATTTATCCTCATATCCTCATTACTGATGCCTGCGAAAGTAAGACATAACTTTTGCAGGCATCAGTAAGCT
>JACQWV010000030.1 GCA_016209085.1 Elusimicrobiota bacterium | reverse complement strand
ATTGAATACTGCATATCCTATTCCCAAAAACTTAGTTTTTCTTTTTTCGCCCAGTCGGCAAACGCCTCGGCAATGCCGTTTGGAAGCTCGCTGTTGTAATTGTGTAAATCATGGTCAACAATGAAATGCCCGTATTTATCCAGTTTGGGCTTGCCGTCACCATTTTTCACGAAAACATATTCGCCGGAATTATCCTTGCCGGATTTTTCCGAGACGGCAAAGAAAATAGGGTAATCTTCTTTCTTCGGGCAAATCTCGTCGTCCCATTTTTGCAGGAATAAAATGCTGGTTTTGGTGCCGGTGTGCGGCTTAAAAGTATTAACTTGCAAACCTACAACAGCCAGTATGCGGGCCTTACCCGCTATAAATTCCCGGATGTCCTTGTCTGAAGTGTTGTTAAAACGGCCCTGTGGCAGAACTATGGCGATCCGCCCGCCCGGCTTTACGAAATCAAGATTGCGCTCTATAAAAAGGATATCCCGTCCGACCTTTGACTTGGGCTTGTTTTTGTCGTTATAACCGAGTGCGTATTTATGAATAATCCGGGATTCTTTAATATCCCCGGCAAAAGGCGGATTCGCCATCAGAATGTCAAAAAGGAATTCTTTATTTGAGCCCTTTTCTTTCTTGAGCCCGGAAAGCCGCTTAAACCCGGCGCCATATGTCATAAGCCATTCATCATTTTTTACAGTCTCGTTCCAGCGGTCATAATCCAGCGTGTTCAAATGTAAAACATTGGTTTCGCCGTCTCCGGCGATAAGATTTAATGTCCGGGCAACGCGGACTACTTTCTCGTCAAAATCAATGCCAAAGATTTTAAGGACGTCTTCCTTTTCTTCTTCCGAGATTTCTGCGTTTTCAAAAAGATGGCCAGTAAGCTGAAATATGGTGTGGACGGTAAACCCGCAGGACCCGGCGGCGGTATCTATCATGTGCTCGCCACGCCGGGGATTAAGCATTTTAACGCACATGTCTATAACATGGCGCGGGGTAAAATACTGGCCTTTCTCGCCTTTTGAGGACTTACTGACCAGGTATTCAAAAGCCTCATCCACAACCTGGAGGTTGGAATTGAATAATTTCACATCCTGAAGGCTGGAAACGCAGACAGAGAGATGGGAAGGCGAAAGGTCTATTTTACCTTCATCGGGAAATACGCCAGGCCATTTTTTCCTGGCTTCGTCAAAAAGCTTTTGAATCTTTTTTTTAAGCTCGCCTTCGGATTGTCCCGTGTTTCTAAATTCCAAAACGCGAAAAGAGGCAGAGTCCAGACTTTCAAGAGCTTTTTTTATATCCTCAAATGAATATTCTTTTTTTGAATATACTGCTCTTTTATTAGTACTTTTATCAGCAATTGTGGGGAATTTTTTGCTTTCTAAATGGTAATTGATTACGTTCTTGTCCTGCTGGCTTTTGTGCTCGTCATAAAGTTTGGTAAAAATCAGCTTAAAAACCTCCTCAAAAACATCAACCCCGGCATTGGCAAGGACCTCGTCCTCCATTTCAGCAATAATTGTTTTTAGAGATTTGCCCTCATTGGGGATTTTGTCGCGAATAATAAGATCTTTTAAGGTGAATTTTTCCTGTAAGATATCGGCCAATGTCTGATCTGCTTTCGGAATATCGGTAATATCTACAAAAAAATTGGGGTCCTTGCGATTATAGTGTGAAATCTGTCCGCCGTTGGACCACACGCCTATCGGCGCGCCGGTGGCGTTGCAGTAAGACCGAAGCTGCTCTTTTCCATCTTTAAGCTTCGGCTTTTTGACCTCAATAATTATGTATTCAACTGTCGGCCTGTCCTGGTCAAAGACAACAATATCCGCTGATTTCGTCTCTCGGCCAAACTGCACCGGGTGCTCAAAGCGTATGCGTTTTTTGGGGTATTCATATTCCTTTATCAGCTTAGCCGCATAAAGCTGTCGGACAATTTCTTCGGGTTTAAGCTGAACTTCTTTTTCCCGTATAAGGCAGGTTACATAAGGCTTATTCTTTACTATTTTTATTTTGGACTCCAGCTCTTTTATATAATCCACTGTAAAAAGAGACAAGTTATAGTTAGAGTCTCTAAGTATATTCTGCAAACTTATGGCATCCTGAATTTTCGGCATAAATTTTCCTTTACGCTTTTGTGTTGGTTCGGTTCTTAATAAATTCTTCCAAATCTTTCGGATTTATTTTCCATTGCCCTATCTTCACAGCTTTAAGTTCTTTCCGCGCAATAAGGCCACGAATCCAAGCCTCAGTAAGGCCAAGCGTTTTTGCAACGTGCCTGACCGTGACATATGTTTTTATATCATCCATAGAAAACCCTCTGTGGTGGACTATACATCACTCTATATTACTCTATATTGTACCAGTTGTCGGATAGGCGTTCAACAAATATCTTTAGTATATCCGCGCAGGGGCAACGCCAATTTTTCCCGGTCTTTTATCCCACACGGAAATAGTCCGATTTACCAAAGGATTTTGGGACTTTCGCCTCTATGACGGTTTTTGCTTATAAATTACAATTTAATTGTATTTCAAGATTGACGAACTTTTGTGAAAGGGGAATATAAACTTTTGGAGGTTTTAAATGAAAGCATTAACCGGCGTTTCAATAATAATGTTTCTACTGTCTTCCGTCTCAGCGGCGCAGTTTGACTTTGCAGCCCCGAATCCTGTTGAATTGGAATCTATAACGGATTTTGCAGGCCTGAAAGCGCAGCCTGCTGAACAGACGCCGGAGCCCCTGGAAATATCCGATGAAACCGGAGTTAATTACGAAAACGCCGAATCAGTCAAAGAAGATTTGATAAAAATCATAATAGCGAACAAGGACTCCATTGAAAAAGCGGAAACGGCTCTTATAAAAATATTCGCTTACGCGCATTCCAAAGGCATGCTTGAACCAGCTGTTGTGGCTATGCTCAATGACCCCCGCATGCAGAAGTTTCTCCCCCCGCTTCCCGAAGCCAAACGCCAGGATTACATACGCAAGTTCCCGACCATGATAGCGGCCCAGCTTGAAGGCACCAGCTACGTTCCCGGAGTTGAAGGATTTGAGTCATGGGAAAGCATGGCGCAAAGGCACGCCGCAATAATAAACTCGTCAAAATTCAGCGCGAGGCCCGCCGGGCAGCCTTCATTGCTGTCTGAAAGAGGTTTTATTTCCGAGCTGGAGAAAATTTCAGGCGCGGAATTCAGGAACGGCAACACGGTGAAGTACCTTGTTGACGGGCCCGCCTCGTTCGCTGAAAGGGAAAATATTATAAAGAAAGCGAAACACAGCGTTTACATGATGGTCTGGGCTTTTTACGACGACATAACCGGAGAAACCACAACGGATCTGTTCATAGCAAAGAAAAAACAAGGGGTTGACGTAAAGGTGATGGTGGACGGGAACATAGCCAATTTCATAGGAATGAACTCTCTGAAGAAACTGACCGACGCGGGAATTGAAGTCGTCCGTTTTTCAGACCCGGCCAGAAAATACGACGGAATGCACGCGAAACTCCTTGTGACTGACGGGGAACACGCCATAACAGGCGGAATGAACATAGGCGACAAGTATTCCCACATGAATCCTTCCGGCCACAAATGGCGGGACACGGACGTTCTTTTTTCAGGGCCGGTTGTGCGCGACGCTTTTAAAATTTTCAGAAATTCATGGAACGAACAGGTAACAAAACAGGGACTGCCTTATGCTCCTGTGAAAGACAATCCTCCGGTTGTATTGCCGAAAGGCGCTGTGAAGGCTTCTCTGGTTTATCAGCGGCCCGACAAGGATCCTTTAATACATTTATCCATTCTGAAAGTCATATACGGAGCCACAAAACGCATAAACATTGAAAACGCATATTTTATAGCAGTGCCTTCGATAAAAACAGCCCTAATTGACGCTGTTTCCCGGGGGGTGGAGGTCAACATTCTGACCAATTCCTCTGAATCCTGCAACGAGCCCATAATCACAGCGCCGATACTGGAGAGTCTTGCGGAGATGATTACAGCAGGAGTCAACGTGTACGTAAAAACAGGCGAGACCCTGCATTCAAAATTCCTGACAGCTGACAGCGCGTTTGCCGCTCTGGGTTCTTACAACTTCCATCCCAAAGGCATACGCTACGAGCGGGAAATAACCCTCAACATCCTTGACAAACAGGCAACGGACGAGCTTGACGGGATTTTTTATAAAGACGCTGGGCAGGCGAAAAAGATAACAAAAATTGAGGAATTAGGCATTCCCAAATCGCCGCTTAACTTCCTGGTGCGGCGGTACATGTACAACCAGTTATGAAATATTTTGAAGGATTTGAAGAACTCTGCGGGTTTTTGCCCATGCCCGGCGCGTTCCTCACGGTCAAAGATAACGCTGGGAATGTCAATGTCATGACCATAGGCTGGCTGTCTCTCGGGATTATCTGGAGCATTCCGGTTTTAAACGTGCTTGTCCGGCCTTCCAGGTATACTTATCAGATGATGGAAAACGCAAAATATTTCTCCGTCAACGCGGGGCCGGGGTTTGAAAAAGAACTTGCGTTCTGCGGCTCTCATTCGGGCAGGGACTTGGATAAAATCGCAAAGGCCGGGTTTAAACTTGTCCCGGGGAAAACCCGCGGCGTTTCAGTGATTGAAAACTGCGGAATTTTCTACGAGTGCGAAATTATTCACAAGACAAAAATTATCGGGGAAACCCTGCCGCCTGACATAAAGAAGAAATATTATCCTTCCGGGGATTTCCACGCCGTCTACTCAGGCAAAATACTCTGTTCATACAAGCATACATAGAATCCACAAACTAAAATTGATATTATATTTGTAATCTGGATTTGGAGTTTTCAGATAGGAGGAACTTTTATGAAAACATCGGCGAAATTAGCCGGCGCAGGCGTAGTTCTGGCAGCAGCGGCTGCTGCAAGCGCGTATTTCCTTACCGGAAAACGCGGCAAGAAAAACCGGCAGAAAATAGCGGCGTGGACGCTTAAAATGCAAAACGAAGTAGTGGACAAGATGAAGGAACTTAAAGAAATCAACATGGAAAGTTATTATGGTCTGGTGGACGAAGTCGCGGGCCGCTACAGCCGTGTGGAAGGCGTGGCCGCTTCCGAACTGAAACATCTGAAAGACGAACTCAAGAACTCCTGGGAAAAAATAAGCAAAGAACTTAAGTAGTCAAGAGTATTCGTCCCAGCTTTTTATCGCCAGGTCCCTCACCCTGAGTCTGGAGAAAGCGGCTATGAAAGCGGCCGCAAGCCTCGCGTTTGTTATGAGCGGAATATTGTGGTCAACAGCCGTGCGTCGTATTATGTAGTCGTTCTTCAACTCTGTTTTTGAAAGATTCTTCGGGATATTCACAACCAGATCTATTTTTCCGCTTTTGATGAAATCCGTCACATCAGGTTTTTTCCCCTGGTCCGGCCACGGCAGGGACTTGCATTCAACGCTGTGGCTGTTGAGAAAATCAGCGCTTCCCCTGGTGCCGAAAAGACGATAACCTTTTGAGCAGAGAAGCTTTGCGCTTTCAAGCAGTTCCATTTTGGAGCGCGGAGGTCCGCTGGATATCAGAATGTTTTTCCTGGGTATCTCGTAACCCACGGAGAGCATGGCTTTGAGCAATGCCTCGTGAAAATTCTCGCCTATGCAGCCAACTTCGCCGGTTGACGCCATTTCCACTCCCAGAACCGGATCCGCCTTGTGAAGCCTTGAAAACGAAAACTGGGGGGCTTTCACCCCTATGCAGTCCAGATCAAACATGGATTTGGACGGCTTTTCAAAATCCAGCCCCAGCATTATCCTGACAGCCAGATCTATGAAATCAATCTTGAGAACTTTTGAGATGAAAGGGAAGCTCCTGGATGCTCTTAAATTGCATTCTATTACTTTTATGTCGTTGTCCTTGGCAAGAAACTGTATGTTGAACGGCCCGGATACTTTAAGCTCCATGGCTATAAGTCTTGCTATTTTTTTAATGCGCCGCGTGGTTTCCACATATATCTTCTGCGCGGGGAAAACTATGGTGGCGTCGCCGGAATGCACGCCCGCGAATTCCAGGTGCTCTGAAATGGCGTAAGCTATTATCCCGCCGTTCTTTGCAACTGCGTCTATTTCTATTTCCTTGGCTCCCTCAATGAATTCGGACACCACGACGGGATGCTGTTTGGACACTTTCGTGGCCAGAGTCAGGAAGCGCTCCAGTTCCCCCCCGTTGGACACTATGTTCATTGCCGCGCCCGAAAGCACGTACGAGGGCCTTACCAGAAGAGGATAACCGGTTTGTTCCGCGAATTTTTTTATGTCTTTTAAATTAGTCATTTCTTTCCATCGCGGCTGGTCTATGCCCAGCCGGTCAAGCATGGCCGAAAATTTGCGCCGGTTCTCCGACGCGTCTATGGAAACCGCGGAAGCGCCGGGAATACCGACCTTCATCTTGTGAAGGCGCATGGCCAGATTATTGGGTATCTGGCCGCCCACGGATACCATGACGCCGGCCGGTTTTTCAAGGTCTATTATATCCATAACCCGCTCAAAGGACAATTCGTCAAAATAAAGCCGGTCGCACACGTCATAATCCGTGCTCACGGTTTCAGGGTTGTAATTTATCATTATCCCGGTCATGCCGTGGGTTTTTATGGTTTTCAGGGCGCTTACGCTGCACCAGTCAAATTCAACGCTGCTTCCGATTCTGTAAGCTCCGGAACCCAAAACTATAATCGTCTTTCTGCCGCGTTTAAAAGAAATGTCGTGACTGGAGCCGTGGTAAGTAAGATATAAATAATTTGTTTTGGCCGGATATTCGGCGGCAAGGGTGTCTATCTGTTTGACGAAGGGAATTATGCCCCGTTTTTTCCTGGCGCCGCGGACTTCCAGCAGATCTTCCGATATTTCGTCGGGTCCGCTTTTAAGCGCCAGGCGCGCTATCTGGAAATCAGAAAAACCGGCTTTTTTCGCTTCCAGGAGCAATTCACGGTCAAGTTCTTTCAGACTTTCCCGGCCCGACAATCTCTCTGCTATTTCGTGAATGTTGCGGAGTTTTTCCAGAAACCACCTGTCTATTCTGGTGAGCTGAAATATTTTTTCAACCGGGAATCCCCTTTTAAAAGCCTCTGCTATCGCGAAAACGCGCATGTCCGTCGGCTCGGCCAGTTCTTTTTCCAAATCAAGAAATTCCAGATCCCTGTTTGCGGCAAAGCCGTGCATGCCGTGACCGGTCATGCGCAGGCCCTTCTGAAAGGCCTCTTCAAAGCTCCTGCCTATGGCCATGACTTCGCCCACGCTTTTCATGCTGCTGCCTATGATTCTGGAAACCCCGGCGAATTTTCCGAGATCCCATCGCGGTATTTTGCAGACCACGTAGTCCAGAGCGGGCTCAAAGCACGCTGTCGTAACGCCTGTGACTGAATTTTTAAGCTCGTGCAGACCGTATCCCAGCCCTAATTTGGCGGCTATGAAAGCCAGGGGATAGCCGGTTGCTTTTGAGGCCAGGGCGCTTGAACGCGAAAGCCGGGCATTGACTTCTATCACCCTGTAATCCCCGGAATCCGGGTCAACCGCGTACTGGATGTTGCATTCCCCCACTATGCCTATGCTGCGCACGACTTTGATGGAAATTTCCCTGAGTTTGTGGTATTCCGCATTGGTCAGAGTCTGGGAGGGCGCCACCACTATGCTCTCGCCCGTGTGTATGCCCAGGGGGTCAAAATTTTCCATGTTGCACACTGCAATGCAATTATCATATGCATCCCTGACGATTTCATATTCCAGTTCTTTCCAGCCGTTCAGATATTCTTCAACGAGTATCTGGCCGGTGCAAGAAAAGCTTTTTTCCGCAAGAGCCGAAAGCTCCGTCCCGTCCGGACATACGCCGCTGCCCTGGCCGCCTAAGGTAAACGCGGCCCGCACCATCACCGGGTATCCCAGTTTTTCAGCCGCGTTTAACGCCTCTTTAACGCTTCCGACTGCCAGGCTGCGCGGGGTTTTGACTCCTGTTTCAGCAAGCTTTTTGACAAAAAGAGCGCGGTCTTCTGTTTCTATTATCGCGGACACCGGAGTGCCCAGGACTTTGACGCCGTGCCGTTTGAAAACGCCGGATTTGTAAAGGGCTATTCCGCAGTTGAGAGCTGTCTGCCCCCCGACAGAGAGCATTACAGCCTGAGGTTTTTCCCTGGTAATGACTTTTTCCACGAAATAGGGCGTGACAGGCAGAAAATAGGTTTTGTCAGCTGCCTGCGGTGAAGTCTGGACCGTCGCGATGTTGGGATTTATGAGTATTGTTTTAATCCCTTCCTGTTTCAGCGCTTTCAGGGCCTGGGAGCCGGAATAATCAAACTCCCCCGCCTCCCCTATTTTGAGAGCGCCCGAACCCAGCACAAGAACCTTTTTGAGTTTTTCCCCCCTCTCCATCTCCCCCCTATAATGGGGGGAGAATAAGTGGGGGGTAAAGGGGGGATAAGAGAGGGATTTTCTGACATCTAAAGTTCTACTGTTTCCTTTTTTGAAACGGATTATTTTCTCCATGAATTCGTCAAAGAGAAATTTCGTATCCGAAGGCCCGCCGGATGCTTCAGGATGGAACTGGGCTGAAAAAAACGGCTTGCATTTATGGCGCAGGCCTTCATTCGTCCTGTCGTTTAAGTTGATAAAAAGCGGTTCCCAGTCTCCGGGCAGGGTAGAGGCGTCAACCGCAAAGCCGTGATTCTGCGAAGTGATGTATGCCCGTTCGGTGCCGAACTTCAGCACGGGCTGGTTATGGCTGCGGTGCCCGTATTTGAGTTTATAAGTTTTGGCTCCTGCTGCCAGAGCCATGAGCTGGCTGCCCAAACAGATGCCGAATACGGGAATGTCCTGTTTCAGGGCTTTTGCCAGATTTTCTATAAGGGCCGTGCATTTTGCAGGGTCCCCGGGCCCGTTTGAGATGAACAGGCCGTCGCAGGTTTCTCCGGACAGTTCATGGTTCCATGGCACGCGCTTTACGGTTGCATCTTTTTCAAGAAGACAGCGTATTATGTTGTTTTTGACCCCGCAATCCACGAGCATGATTTTATATCTGCCTTTGCCGTATGTTACAGGCTTTTTCACGCTCACATATTCCATGAGATTTTCCCGGTTGGGGTCGTAAAATTCAATGTCCGTTCCGTCATAAATTATCTTGCCGGGCATCGCTCCTTTTTCCCTTATGTGCCGGGTAACGGCTCTGGTGTCAATGCCGCATATGCCCGGGACATCATTCTCTTTGAGCCAGTCGGAAAGGCTTTTCTTCGCGTTCCAGTGGCTGTATCTGTGAGAATAGTCGGAAACCACAAGGCCTGAAATTTGCACCCTGTCGGATTCAAAAAATTTCAGGAGGCCGTCCGCGTCCCTTGCCGGGTCCGGAACGCCGTAATTGCCCACAAGAGGATACGTTAAGACGAGCAGCTGGCCTTTGTAAGAGGGATCGCTAAGAGATTCGGGATAGCCTGTGAGAGCCGTGTTGAATACGACTTCCCCGGCTGAGGAAACCGGAGCGCCGAAAGATTCGCCTTCAAAACGGGTACTGTCTTCAAGCACCAGGAAACATTTCTTTCCCCGCTTCATTTTATCTCGGAGTAACTATGAAATACCAGATTAAAACCGCTATTACGAGGGATATTATTTTTATCTGCCAGTTCTTTGTTATGAATTCAGGAAGATTGCGCATTGGAATTTCTCTGATATCTTCTCAACAGCGTCTTTTCCGCCTTGGAGCGGTAGAGCTGGTAGAGCATGTGTTCAAGCTCGTCGGAATTTACGGACTGCTGGAGTTTTCCGTTCCTGGAGACCGAAACCATGCCCGTCTCTTCGGAAACCGTCAATATGATGGCGTCGCATATCTCGCTCAGGCCCAGGGCGGCCCTGTGCCTCATGCCGAGTATTTTGGAAAGCTCTTTCTGCTCCGTAAGCGGAAGCACGCACCCGGCAGCCACTATTCTGTTGTTGCTGATGACAACTGCGCCGTCGTGCAGAATGGTTTTGTTATGAAAGATGGTCAGGAGCATCTCCTTGCTCACTTCGCCGTTTATCCGCACTCCGGTTTCCACGATGTCCCTCAAACCCATGTCCTGCTCAAGCACCACTATCATTCCCATTCTATTTTCAGAGCCGTATTTCACGGCCGAGATCAGCTCGCTTATGAATTTGTATTCCTGGGGCATTAGAATCCTTCCAAGCGGGTTTGAGCCGATGTTGGCAAGGGCAAAGCGTATTTCAGGCTGGAACACGACTATCAAAAGAAAAATACCGGCCAGCCAGAATTGTTTGAGAAGCCAGAACGTGGCGGCGAGCTTGAGGATTCCGGCAATTGAGGTTATTACCACCAGGATGGAAACCCCCCACATGACCTGCATTGCCCTGGTTCCCTGCAAAAGCAGAATGAGCCTGTAAACAATGTAGTAAACTATGAAAATATCAAGGCCGTTCTTGAGATAGTTTATGTAATTACCCACCCTGATCCCCTCTAAAATAAAGATTCTTTTTCTTCCTGCGGCTTTTCCGCCGGCTGTTTGGCGGAGGCGGCCGGCAAATGCAGGCCGTTCAGATGATTCACGGGAGTTATGTCGTGATTCCTTAAAATTCCGTCAATGTCCTCGCTTTCAAGAATTTCTTTTTCCATCAGCTTCGCGGCGAGTTCGTCAAGAACCGCCCTGTTTGCGGTCAGTATGTCTTTTGCCTGTTCGTAACAACGCTGGACTATTTTTTTGACTTCATCGTCAATGTTTTTAGCGGTCTCGTTTGAATACCCAGGCTGCCTGACAAGGTCCCTGCCGAGAAACACCTCGCTCTCGTCTTTTTTAAGGGAAATCGGGCCTATCGTTTCGCTCATCCCGAATTCAGTCACCATTTTCTGCGCGAACATGGTCACTTTTGACAAATCATCGTGCGCGCCGGTCGTAAGCTCGCTGAAAACCGTTTCCTCGGCGGCTCTCCCGCCCAGAAACACTGAAAGCTTGTTCAGGATTTCGGTTTTCGTGGTCAGGTACTTGTCTTCCAGGGGAAGCTGCAGAGTGTACCCCAGCGCAGGGCCTCTCGGAACGATTGAAACTTTGTGCACCGGGTCGCAGTGCGGAAGGAGTTTCGCAACGACGGTATGGCCGCTTTCATGGTACGCGATGATTTTTTTCTCCTTTTCGGAAATGACCCTGCTTCTTCTCTGCGGCCCCGCTATCATTTTCTCTATGGCTTCTTCAATGTCTTCTATTTCAACGGCTTTCTTGGCTTTTTTTACCGCCAGAATAGCCGACTCGTTGATTATGTTCGCAAGGTCCGAGCCCACGAACCCCGGGGTTCTTCTCGCTATGATGGACAAATCCAGGTCGGTAGAGATTTTTATCTTTCGCGCATGCACCTGAAGTATTTCAAGCCTGCCCTTAATGTCCGGAACCGGGACGTTTATCCTTCTGTCAAATCTCCCCGGCCTCAGAAGAGCCGCGTCCAGCACGTCGGGCCTGTTCGTCGCGCCGATTAAAATTATCCCTTCCTTGGATTCAAAACCGTCAAGCTCAACGAGTATCTGGTTTAAAGTCTGCTCTCTTTCGTCGTGGCCGCCGCCTATTCCCGCGAAACGGTACCTGCCGACAGCGTCCAGCTCGTCCACGAATATGATGGCCGGCGCGTTTTTTTTGGCTCTTTCAAAAAGGTCTCTTACCCTTGACGCTCCCACGCCCACGAACATCTCAACGAATTCAGAGCCCGACGAGGTAAAAAACGGAACGCCCGCCTCTCCCGCAATGGCGCGCGCAAGAAGGGTTTTTCCTGTGCCCGGGGGACCGTAGAGCAGAACGCCTTTGGGAAGTTCTCCGCCCAACTGCTGGTACTTCTTGGGATTTTTGAGATAATCAACTATGTCTTTCAATTCCTCTTTAGTCTCGTCGCAGCCGGCCACGTCCCTGAAAGTCACTTTCTGCTTTTTCAAATCCTGCTGTCTGGCCCTGGACTTGCCGAAAGCCATTGCCTGTTTGCCGCCTATCTGGGCCTGCCTTATGAACAGAAACCACCACAGGAATACAAAAAGAAATATCCAGCCTATGTTGACCAGCAGGCTCGCTATCCAGCTTTTGTCCGCCTCGCCGGAGAAACTTTTCACGCCGTGCGTTTCCATCTCTTCAATCAGCTTGGGGTCGTTGAGCGGAATGGTCCGGAAATTGACGGTTTTTCCCCCCTCTTTCATCTCGCCTTTTATCAGTTCGTTTCTGATAAGAACGCTTGCAACTTCCCCTGTTTTAAGTTTTTGCTTGAACTCGGAATACGGAATTTCCTTTTCCCTTTCAATGTGTTTCAGGTTCTGATACACGGCAATGAACACTATAAAGGCAAATATCCAGAATATGATTTGTTTCAGATTTTTCTTAAGAGGCATATCAGTTTAAATTCCAAATATCCAAACTTCACAACTCTTTACACTTTACTCTTTACTACTTACCCTTCACTCTTTACCCTTTACTATATTGCCGAGTTTTTCAGAACCCCGATGTAAGGCAGGTTCCTGTACAGCTCGTTGTGGTCAAGGCCGTATCCCACCACGAATTTGTTCGGTATTTTAAAGCCCGCGTAAGCTATCGGAATAGAGACTTTTCTGCAGGACGGCTTGTCCAGCAAAGTGCATACCCTGATGGACCGGGGGCGCCTGGTCTTGAGATTTCTCAGCAGGTAATTCATCGTCAGTCCGGAGTCCACGATGTCCTCAACCACAAGCACGTCTTTATTTTCAATGTTCTGCCTCAAATCCAGAATCGTCCGGACCACGCCGGTTGACTGGGCGCCGGAATACGAGGAAAGACATATGAAATCAACGCTGCAGTCCATGTTGATTTCTTTTATCAGATCCGAAAGAAAAAGAGCGCATCCTTTCAAAACCCCGACGAAAACAAGGTCTTTATTCCTGTAATCCCTTGAAATTTTCCGGGCTATCGCTACGACCCTTTTATTGATGCGGTTTCCGGGTATGAGGATTTCCTCAATGTTTTTGTGCGGCATAATCGGCATATCAGTTTAGAAACGCCGCTGTTTACTAATCACTATTCACTGCCTTTATAATATTTTAGTTTTTATCAGGAGATTTTACAATGACGAATGGGTTATTTCCGGTCTGATTTTAAGGGGGAATGGGAAAGCTGGGAATAGAAGTATTTTTCAAGCATAGAAGACCAGAAGGTTTCTTTAATGCCTAAATCCTGGGCTGTGCGCACTTTTACCGCAGCGGATATGTCTGTTTCAAAAACTGCGTCAAGTTCTTTTGCGGCTTTTTCTCCGATTATGGCGACGTTCAATTCCGTGTCGTATCTCTCGCCGCGAGGATGAAAGTTGTAGGAGCCTATGTTGGCGTAAACTCCGTCAACCGTCATGAACTTGCTGTGGAGGGTCTGACCCTGTTTCAGATACACGTTGACTCCGGCCGCGAGAAATTTGGCGAGGCTTTTCAATATGGGAACCGCTATGAATTTGCTTTCAGGGTCTATGCTCTCCATTGAATTGGTGAATATGTTGACTTCCACGCCCCTGGCTCTTGCGTCAAGTATCGCGGTTTCCAGGGCCGGCAGGGCCACTACGTATGCGTTTTCAATGTTTATTTTTTCAGTGGCTCCGTATATGGCTTTCAGCAGGCTTATGAAAATGTTGGAATCTTCAGGCGGATTCTGAAAGAGAACGGCGATTTTTGCGTCTCCCGGTTCAAAATCCTGATTCGGGGATACGCCGGCGTCAATTCTGCTTAATTTCAGCTTTTTTTCCGCTATCTGGGAATTCCATATTTCCGCAAAAAATTTTTTTGATTCAATTACGGCCGGGCCTGAATAAAGAACATCCGTGTCGCGCCATTTAAAGCCGTTGGGGTCCCTGTGGGAATACGGGTCCCCGAAATTAATTCCGCCTACTATGGAATATTTGTCGTCCACAAGCATCATTTTCACGTGCCAGTAATCGCCCTTGCGCCTGTGTTCAGCGTATTTTAGGACTTCAATCCCGGCGGATTCCATCAGTTTAACCGCTTTTTCCCCGTGCACGCGCAGAATCTTATCGTCAACTATCACTTTTACGTCCACGCCCTGTTTTTTCTTTTCCACGAGCATTCCGGCCGTTTCAAATCCGGTTATGTCGTCGTAAAAAGCCCACGTGGTTATGAGGATGTTCTTTTTCGCCTGCGCTATGAGCCTGTATCTTGCTTCAAAGGATTGTTCCCCGTCCACGAGATATCTGACGTAATTGCCGCCGATGAATCTGGAATCGGCAGCGGTTTCCATTTCCCTCACGAATCCCGGGGCTTTCAGGAGAGAAGGCTGGCCGTATTTGCGGGGCTTGTATCCGCTCGCTTTGACTATTGAAAGGGTTCTTGCGGAAATTTCCTCAAAAGACGGGGCAGGGTCCTGCCACGGGAGAAAGCCGTTGTCCTTCATCTGCGCGCCTGCCATGTTGAACATCAGGGAGGCGTAGCCGGAATAGAGGGAAACATTGTCAAAAAAAGAGGGTTTGGGAGGGACTTGCGGCTCAGGGGAAGGGGTTTCCTTTACCTGCGGAACCGGAAAGGCCTTGGGCGAGAAAAAGGAGCTGTTTTTTGAAACGCCGAAGCCCTGAGACGTTAGATTTCCGGAAAATGCGTTCGGAGCGCCAGCAGAAACCGGAAAGTCTTCATAGACCGAAGCCCCCATTTCAGAGGCGGTCCTGAGTATTCTTGATTGAATGTCCGCGGAAGCCGGGGCATTTTGCGTAAAAGCGGGCGAAATACAGGCAAAACCCAGAATGGATAATAAAAAGGTCTTGCAAGCAGTTTTCATCGTCATATATAGATTTTACATCGGAAAGCTTGCCGGCAGAAGGGTCTTAAAGGCAGGGGAAAAAACAAAAAAGTCCTATTAAAAAATAGGCCCTAATCCAAATCCATGGGGTTGACGGGCCTGGAGGTGTCTCCGGACTCCTGGATTCTTTTCTTCTCTTTGTCAAATTTATCAAGCAAATCTTTTTTCTTTTCATCCATGGTTTCTTTTGCGGATGAAAAATATCCATTCAGCTTGCTTTTGTCCTCTTTCATTTTTTTAAGGGCTTCCTGTATGGGGTCGGCGCCTTCCTTGACCTGGGGCCTTTCCCAGTGCTTTAGGACCTTGCCGGTTCTTCTTTCAACTTCAATTCTCGCTTTGCACACGGGACAATCAATCAAAATGGTCTCTTCAGCCATAATAATTTTTTTTATTCATGGTTCATTTTGCTGATTACTGAATATTTTTGCTTCTTGCTTTGCCACTGGTTACCGGTTACTGCTTTATTTCACTCCCCATGTCGGATGCCTTTGCGGAAGGATTTCAACCCTGTTAATTTTTATCCGGCAGTAATCATAAGCCCTTTTCAGAAATTCCTCCGGCGGTTTTTCTATTCTCCTGCCGTCCAGGGCGGAAACCCTTTCGGTAACCGGCTGGAGAAAAAGGGGAATGTCTTCCGAAACGTTCTCAATAATTTCAACGGCTTTTATAATTTCGTCAAATCCTGTTTCGGAGGTTAAAACGATTTTGACAAAGATCTTTTCAGGGGCGATTGAAAGAAAATCCCCGTGCAGGTCCCACAAAGTCAGGCCGCAGGCAGAAGGCAGTTTGATGTCTGCCGCAACCACGTCTATTATGTCAGCAACCGCCTCAAAAGCGGAAACCAGCGTGGCATTGGTTTCAAGATGAACCTTGAAGTTGAGCGATTTTAAATTAGAGGAAAGACGCGCCGCAAAATTCGGGTTTAAAAGAGGCTCCCCTCCGGTCAACGAGACGTCTTTTGTTTTTTCAGCGATGCTTAAGTCTGCTATCCTGCGCAATGCCTCCTGAAATTTCGTTTCCGGAACGTCTTTGTCGGTCCAGGCATGCGGCTCGTCGCAATAACTGCACCTGAGGTTGCAACCCGCAAAACGGACAAAAATCTGCTTTTGTCCGCAATAGATGCCCTCGCCCTGAATTGATGAAAAAATGTCAATTATTTTCGCCATAATGCCGGGTCAGGGATTCCCGCTTCTTCAAATCCTTTAGCTCTCAATTTGCACGAATCACAACGGCCGCACGGATATGTCCCGCCCCTGTAGCACGACCATGTAAGCTCCAGAGGAGCTTTTAATCTGACTGCCAGTTTTATTATATCTTTTTTGCTCATGAAAATTATCGGGGTTAATATGCTGATTTTTTTGCCGGAAATGCCTGCTTTAGTGCCTGAGCTGACGCTTTTTTCAAGAGCCTTGTAAAATTCCGGCCTGCAATCCGGATAGCCTGAATAATCAACTGCGTTGGGGCCGAGAATCACGGCGCCGGCTCCTGTTGAATCCGCAAGGGAAACGCCTATGGCGGCAAAAAGGAGATTCCTGCCGGGCACGTAGGTGGACGGCAGTTGAGGGATTCCTGAAATTTTTAAATCAGGAACAGGCCGCCCGGCATCAACGAGGGAGCTTGTTTTAAGCCACGGCAGTTTAAGATTTATTTTAAAAAGCTTCACGCCCAGCAAGCGGGCGATTTTCTCCGCGCTTTTTAATTCTTTTTTATGCCTCTGGCCGTAAAACACGGAAACAGCGCGGCACTCGTATCCTTTCTTCAATGCCCAGCACAGCGCTGTAGAGGAATCCAGCCCGCCGGAAAAAAGCACGACGGCCTTTTTATCTCCAGACGTTTTTTGCTTCGGCATAAAGTCCTTTTATGCGCATCTCCGGAACGACTTTCATGGTCCCCTGTTTAAGGATTATTTCAAGGTCTCTCTTGCCTGTCTGCGGCCTGAAAGCAAGAAAATCCAGAGGTCTTCCGCTGTCATGAATTTTTCCGAGCGCCCCGACAAAAGAATCAACCCCGTTGAGGCGGTCAATAACGGCTTCGGCGCAGATAACGTCTTCAATATGCCCCGCGTCGTAATATATGCAGGCAGGCACGATGAGAGTATCCATGGGATATGCCGAAAGATACGCGGTCAAGTAGGGCAGATTTGCCAGACATCCGGAAAGTATCTGTTTTGACTTTCCCAGGGATATGACGGCTCTGGCTCCGGAACAGGTGACTATAAGAGCGGCCTTTGAAGGGTCGGATTCCAGCAGCGCCTCGTAAGGCGAGTTATCGCGCTTTTTAACTCCGGGGCCTAAATCCATTTCAGAAAATAACTCCGCGTTTTTCTCCAGATTTTTTATTGATAAGGCGTACCGCGGACTTGAAAATACCCTTATATCTTTCCTGCCGGTTTTGAGAAGAGCGCAGAGAGTGGTTGAAAATCTGAACAAATCAACGACAACGCTTCTTTCAGTCCATTTAGACGCTTCCTGCGTTGTCCGCGCGATTTTTGCCCCAAATCCCAAAAGTCTTGTCATTTTCCCCGCATTTCCTGCGGAACGTTTTCCGCGTATTTTATCGCAACGCCGTTCAGAAATACCATGGACCTGTCCTCTTCGGCAGACACGCCTTCCCTGTAAGTTACCGGCTCCATGATTAGAATAACGGCATCAGCTCCTATTTTAGCCGCGATTTTTCTGGCTTGTTTTATCTGTCCGGAAATTTCTTTTGTATGAGCGCTTTCGGTTCGCGGGCCGTGAAGAAGAGCTACGGCTCCCCATGATTTTTTGGTTTGCTCTTTTGAAGTATAAAATTCTATTTTTTTCCAATTAGTCGGGGAAAAATAAGGACCGACCTGTATGACATCAATTCCATTGCGGACGCAGGATGTCAAAAAAACCAAAGTAAAGGCGCTGCTGATGCCTGCAAAAATTAGGCTTTGCCATATGGGCCGCCTTATCACCTTGTCACCTTGTTCCCTTTTCATTGTGATTTATCTGGGCGGGTTTATTCCCAAATCCCTGCATATCTTTCTCACGGTAAAATCGGCTATTTCGTTATGTCTCGTTACAGGAACTTCTTTTTTCATTTCCGCCTTCGGATTCATGAAAACCGAATATTTTCCTCCCTCTCTTGAAAGAACGCATCCTTCCTGCAAGAGATGCCTCACTAATTCTCTTCTTTTCATACAAACCTCCAAAAATCGGGGTATAAAACAAATTTTATCAAATTGTTCTGTTACTGATGCCTGAGTAAATCGCTAAATCACTTACTCACTTAATCACTTAATAACTATTTGCTTAACTAATCCTGAACCCGGGATATTCTGTCAATCAGCTTCCAGACGACTCCCTTTTTCGTAAAGAAAATCTGGACAAAGAACATATCTCCGTCGGCATTCTCAAATACAAGGATATTCTTGCCTTCATCGGTGAAAACTCCCTTAATCATGCCGTAAGAAGCCGGCATCTGCCTGGCAGCATCTTCATCAAAAACCGCAGGCGCCTTGTCCGCCTCCTCCGCAAAAGAGGCTCTATCGTCAACCATGACTTTCCCGTCTTCCAGAGAATCGGCTTCCGGGGCATTCGCGGGACCTTCCTCTTGTACAGACGCGCCGGAGGCCGGCGTTACGGCAGCAGGCGAGGCCTGTGCGGCGCCGGCGGCTTTTGCATCTTTCTTTGCAGAAACCGACTTCTGCGGCCCGCCTGACTTGATTTCTTTGACCTGAGCCGTTGCGCACTGGGCAGACAATGCCAGAACGGCAAACAATGTTAATATTTTCATGTTTCCCTCCTACTCCTAAAATCTTTTTATTTTGATATCCCTGACTCTGATTTTTAAAAGCCTCCATGCAAGACCTGAAAATTTTTCAGGCGCATCGCTGACTATGAATTTTGAATATCCACGGCTGCCCGGATTAAACATTCCGTTCTTTTTAAGCGCCTCAAAAACATGTCCGGCGACAGACCGCGCGGAATCAATAATGTTGACTTTTTCTCCGACGATTTTTCCAATCACCTTCTTCAGTAAAGGATAATGGGTGCAACCGAGAATAATCGTGTCAAAGCCCGTTTTTTTCAACCCTGCAAAATATTCATTCGCGACCATAAAGGTCGCCTGCCTGCCGCACCAGCCTTCTTCAACAAGCGGGACAAAAAGAGGGCAGGCCTTTTCACAGACCTCGGTTTCCGGGGATTTTTTTTTCAGCATTTGCGCATAAGCATGGCTTGAAACCGTGGAATTCGTCGCAATGACGAGTATCTTTTTGTTTTTCGTTTCTTTAAGCGCGGTTTCAACTCCCGGCTCAATTACTCCTATTACCGGCACGCGTATTCTGCTTCTTATTTCTTTCAGCGCCAGGGAAGAGGCGGTGTTGCACGCGACCACAAGAAGTTTTATGTTCTTTCTAACGAGATGCTCCGCTATTTCAACGGAAAAAGAAGTTACGGTTTTTTTGGATTTTGTGCCGTACGGAACCCTTGCCGTATCGCCGAAATAAATAATGTTCTCGCCGGGAAGGATTTTTCTTACGGCTGAAAAAACCGTAAGCCCTCCCATGCCCGAGTCAAATATCCCTATCGGCCGTTCGCATAGCTCACGGCACCTGTGGCGCCAGAGGCGCTGTTCCGGCCTTCTGTTATTCTGCATAATCTCATTTTTTGCTGTTACTGGCCACTGGTTACTGATTACTGGTTACTGCTGTTCTTATTTCCATCCTTTGCTTTTGGCGTATTTCATCAAACCGTTATATACGGATTTGGCTATTTTCTTCTTGGCATTTTTACTGTTCAGATTGGACTGGTCGCGTTTATTGGTCATAAACCCCATCTCTATCAAAATGCTCGGGGCATAAGTGCCTCTCAAAACGTAAAAAGCCGCCTGTTTCACTCCCCTGTTTTTAAACGGCGTGAGGACTTCGTATTCCCTGGCTATGAAACCGGCCAGATGGCTCCCTTCATTCATGTACTCGTTCCGCGCCATGGAGTGCAGTAAAAGAGCCGCCGGATCAAAAGCCTCCTCTACTGTTTCTTCAAATCTGATGGCGGAGTTTTCATAATCCGCGACTTCGGCGGCCCATGGGTCGGAGGCCTTTTCAGACATGAAATAAATCTCAAACCCGTTTTCCTTTCTGCTTCTTGAAGCATTGGCGTGTACGGATATGAATATGTCCGCTTTAAAGTCGTTGGCCATCCTGCATCTCTCTGCCAAAGGAATAAAAACGTCGGAAGTCCTTGACATCAACACGTCAAATATCCGCTCTTTTTTAAGGAGATCGTAAAGCTCCCCGGCGACAAGAAGATTTATTTCCTTTTCTTTTTCTCCGAAAATCCGCCTTCCTCCGGGATCTTTCCCTCCGTGACCGGAGTCTATAAAAACCTTTTTAGCCGAAGTTTTGTCAACGATGATTTTATCCGGAATCCTGACGCTTAAAGGGGCTGTTGATTTTGAGTCTTCTAAGGTCGTTGAAGAAACCGCCAGCCCGTACAGAGGAGGTTCATGCTCTTGGGTATCCGACGCGGTTAAACCAGACTCTACTCCGGCAGGATTAATCAGCGTAACGGAAGAATCAATGCTCCCCGTATCCGGGACATCGGGAGAAGACCCCCCGCCGCTGTGTGGCGGGGCGGCTGCCGGCGTTTTGCCGTAAATGTCAAACACAAGGCGCGGCGGGGATTTAAGGGTAAAAGACTTGAAATCCGCGAAATTCTCGCCCATTGTTATCTGGGCTTTGACGAATTTGTTTTCCTGAATTAATTCTATGTCTTTAACTATGCCGTCCGAAACTGAAATTTTTTCAGGAGAGCTTATGACGCCTTTAAGCACGGATATGTTAACGGCGTTGTTGCTTCTAATAGATATCTGGTGCTCCAATTCCTCCTGCATGTAAATAACCACCCTCGTTCTGTCTTTGTAAGAAAAATAATTCACCGAGTTGACGTTTATGTTCTCTATCAGCGCCAGCGTCATGGTGGTCGGGTTAAAATCCAGATTTAACCCGAACGTATTTGAAAAATGTTTTGAAGTAAAAAAATCCACGGACAGGAACGCTTTCCTCGCCCTGACTATCAGCGGGTTGGCAAGCTCCGCCTCTTCCTCTTCAAAGATTGCGCTTCCCGTTTTTATGTAGACAACGGCCTTTTTGCCTTTTGCCTGCAGCAAAAGCTTGCCGGATACCGGATACCAGTATATCTTTCCTCCCAGATATTTAGCCGTCTTTGCTGCGTCAAGATATATCGCATCCTGCAGAACATAAGAGTCTATTTTGCCCACATAAGCGTCCTGCCGCATATAAACGACTTTATCCAGAGCGGCGAAAACGCTTCCAACCGCAAAAACCGCCAGCAGAATTCCCGCCAAGACTTTTCTCAATTTTCCAAACATAAATTTCATCTCCGTTAATTATAGAATTAAGCATTAAGAATTAAGGATTAAGTATTTTACTGCTTAATTCTTATCACTTATTGCTTAATCCTGTTTTTTATTCCAGCACTATCCTGTAATCCTCCCATACCAGCTGGGGATCGGCTAAAATTTTTAAACTTCTGTGAACGCTCTTTTCCATAAGCTCCTGTTTTTTCTTCAAACTCTCCATCAGCATGGGATGCACCATGATTCTGAGGTTTCCTCCCGGCCTGCCGAGGGTAAGATTATATATTTCCCTTTGTATTTTTATCCTCATGCTTTCGCTTGAAAGCACCATCCCGGAGCCGTGACATTCGGGACATTCTTCGCTGAGAAGACTGCACGTGCTTTCTCTTTTCCTTTCTCGGGTCATTTCAACCAGGCCGAGCCTCGTAATCGGAAGAATTCTTATTTTGGCCCTGTCCCTTTTCACCGCGTCGGAAAGGGCGTCAACCACGCGATGCCTGTTGGAGGCTCTTCTCATGTCTATAAAGTCTATTACTATAATGCCTCCGATATTGCGCAGCCGCAGCTGGCGCGCAGTTTCATAAGCGGCTTCAATGTTGGTCTGGGTTACCGTTTCTTCCTGGGATTTTGAGCCCGTAAACCTGCCGGTGTTTACGTCTATGGCGCACAGGGATTCCGCCTCCTGTATTATAATGCTCCCGCCGTTGGGGAGAGACACTTTGGTTTTCCTCAACTCGTCTATGTCTTTTTCAATGTTAAAAGCCTTGAATATCGGAGTCTTGCCTTCATAAAGCCTGACCCTGTCCTTTAAATCAGGCGATATCTTTGAGACGAAATCCACGACGTTGAGATATTCGTCTTTGTTGTCTATCATATAAATTGAAACGTCGTCTGAAAGTATGTCTCTGGCCACCTGCAGGGTCAAATCCATGTCTTTGTGCAAAAGCTGGGGCGCTTGACAGGTTTCAAACTTCTTGAAAATAGACTCCCACAGCCTGATTAGATATTTAATTTCTCTTGAAAGCTCCTGCTCGGTTGCTCCTTCCGCCTCGGTGCGGACTATGCATCCCTTGCTCCCCATGTCGTGTTCTGCGGCAAGCCTCCGTATTATCTCGGTAAGCCTCCTTTTTTCTTCGTAATTCTCTATGTTTTTTGAAACGCCTACGAACTCCTGGTAAGGAGTGAATACAAGATAGCGCCCCGGAAGCGATATGTCCATGGTTATTTTCATTCCTTTGGTGCCTATCGCGTCTTTGGTCACCTGAACCATGACGGTCTGGTCTTTTTTGAGGAGCCTTTCTATGGGGTCTTTGTGCCCGCCAAGAACGTCCGATATGTAGATATAGGCGTTTTTCTCCATTCCTATGTTTACAAAAGCGCTTGATATTCCGGGAAGAACGTTTTCCACAATTGCCTTGTAAATATTGCCCACGATATTGCCGGCGCTTCTTCTTTCCCAGAAAAGCTCGGACAATCTGCTGTCTTCCATTATTCCTATTCTGGTTTCGTCAAAAGACGTGTTTACGAAAATCTCTCTTTTACTCTGCTTGTTCATGGATGCACTCCTGTGTTTTTTTTATAATAATTTAAAACACTCACCGTATTACTGCGAATTTGTCTTTGGATTTTAGTTTTTGTCCTGATTTTTCCGATTCTATGTAATAATAGTAAACGCCGCTCGGAATGTTTTCTGTCCACGTGTATTCATAAGCGTAACTTAATCCATTGCCGTCATCTATTGTCTGCGGCATTTGCATTATCGTATGCTCATGGGCCATTCTGCCTGATACTGTGTATATTCTTATGGTTACTTTGTCCGCTATTCCTGTTTCTATGTGAAATGTGGGGTTTTCACTGCCTTTGGCAGGATTGGGGAAGACATAGACTTCGCCAAGCCTGAACTCGGCTGAAGGCCCTGTCTGCGGCACGGCTGAT
>JACQWV010000029.1 GCA_016209085.1 Elusimicrobiota bacterium | reverse complement strand
TTCCTCAGTTGGAATTTGGGAATTATGAGTTTTAAATGTTGAATTTTGAATTATTCTCAATTAAGAATTCATAATTTAAAATTTATAACTCCGAAAAATTCAGTCGCACTTTTTTATTCAATGAATTATCAATCAAGTTAAAAGACAACTGAATTTTTCGGGTTAACCTAAACCTGCCGTTTTTATTCGCACTTTATGGCTGTAGTAGGACAATTCTGAGCAGCTGTTTTGCAGGATTCCTCTTTGTCGGCCGGCACGGGATCCGCGATTACCACTGCTTTTTCGCCCTTCATTTCAAAAACTTCAGGGCAGTCTGTAGTACAAAGCGCGCAGCCGATGCAGGTTTCAACGTCTATGGTGGCATTCATAACGTATTCCTCCAAAAAAATAGTTGGAATAAAATAGTATTATATAAAACTTTTAAACGCTTATACGCGAGCCGTTTCCTTTGTCAAACAGGTGCATGTTTTCATGGTTGAAGGAAACCGGAACCGCGCTCCCGGGGCTCTGGTTGAAAAACGCCTCAACAATCGCAAGAATTTTTATATCTTGGGCTTTGAGATAGAGATTCTCCCTGTGGCCAAGCAGTTCGCTCACTTCAAGAACCGTTTCTATCACATCCCGGTTTTTGTCGGAAAACTTTCCCACGCGCACGTCGTCGGGCCTTATCCCAAGGACTATTTCTTTGTTCTTATGAGCTCCTGCATCAGGCAGAAGAAAAGAAGGAATCTGAATCCTGAAAGAAGTCGTCGGCATAGCCTCCCTGCCTGCCGAAGCCTCGGCGCAGGCAGGCGACACCTGTGGTCGGGTGGCATTGCGCCCGACACTTGATGAGGTCGTCGGCATAGCCTCCGACACCTGTGGCCGCAGTGCGGCTGTTCCGCCAGAGGCTCCTTGTTCCGGCCCCTGAGGGGCTGTTCCGGAAGCTTTGAAATAAACGTCTTCCCCGTTTATTTCAATTTTCCCGTTGATGAAATTCATGGTCGGGCTGCCTATGAATCCCGCTACAAAAAGGTTGACGGGCTTGCGGTAAATCTCTATGGGAGTTCCTATCTGCTGGACTATGCCGCGGTTAAGCACCATTATGCGGCCTGCCAAGGTCATGGCCTCCACCTGGTCGTGGGTAACGTAAATCACGGTGGAAGTAAGCCTCTGATGGAGTTTCGCTATTTCAACCCTCATCTCTTCTCTTAATTTTGCGTCAAGATTGCTCAACGGTTCGTCAAACAGGAAAACTTTGGGCTTTCTGACTATTGCCCTGCCGATGGCGACCCTCTGGCGTTGCCCGCCTGATAGCTGGCGGGGCATTCTGTCTAACAATTTCTGAAGCTGGAGAGTTCCGGCCGCCTCGGATACTCTGTGTTTTACTTCTTTCTGCGGCATTTTTTTAAGACGCAGGGCAAAGCTCATGTTCTCGGCCACCGTCATATGCGGATAGAGGGCGTAGTCCTGAAAGACCATGGCTATTTCTCTTTTGCTCGGATGCACCTGGTTGACAAATTTATTGTCAATGTATATTCCGCCTTCGGATATCTCTTCAAGCCCCGCAAGCATTCTCAAAAGCGTGGTTTTGCCGCAGCCCGAAGGCCCTACTATCACCACGAATTCGCGGTCCTTTATTTCCATGTTAATCCCGTCAAGAATGACGAGTTCCCCGTATCTTTTCGTGACATTTATAAATTTAACGTTAGCCATATAAATCTCCTTCGGAGATGTCACCAGTTTCAAGTCACCAGTCACAAGCAACGGACAAGATACGGAAGCAATAGTTCTCCGTACTTGTGTCCGGTGACCTGTGACTTTTGACAGCAAAAAAACGAAGTTTTTTTGCTTATCCTTTAACGCTTCCGAGCGTAAGCCCTGAGATAAGCCATTTTGAAGAATATAAAAACACAAGCAAAACAGGAATCGTCACCAGCATTGACCCTGCGGCAAACATGCCCCACTGGGTTATGAACTGCCCCTGCAGTTCAAAAAGCCCAAGCGTCCAGGTATATTGCTTTGAACTGAATAAAACGACTCTTGCAACCAGATATTCGTTCCATGCCATCGTAAAGTTGAAAAGAAAAGCGATGCTTAATGCCGGCGTTGAAAGCGGAAGAATTATCCTGTAAAAAGCGCCTATCATGGATGTCCCGTCAACAAGCGCCGCCTCCTCCAGAGACCTCGGTATCGTATCGTAATAGCCCTTGAGTATCCAGATGCTGAACGGAAGAGACGAAACCGAATAAGCGATTATCATGCCCAGATAGGTGTTGATAAGCCCCAGTTTCATTATCATGAGAAACAGTGGAAGAATGAGCATGCCTGCGGGAATCATCTGGGTGGAGAGGAGAAGCAGAAGGGCGAATTTTTTGCCCGGGAACTTAAAGCGGGAAAAAGCATAAGCGGCTGTTGAAGCAAGAGAAACGCCTATGAAAGAGGTGGTCATCGTTATGATAAGGGAATTCCAGAGCCATCTCAAAAAATGGGTTTCTTTGAGAAGCCTGGCATAGGACAATAAAGCCGCGCTGTCGGGTATAATGGAGAGGTCTGTTGATATTACCCTGTCGCCGGGCCTGATAGAGACCGAGAATATTCTCAAAAGAGGATAGATGCATACGATTGAAAAAAGAATTATCCCGAAATGTATCAAAAAATTTCTTATAAGTTTTTTTCTTGCTTGTGACTTACCACCGCCTCTGGCGGGGCTCCGCAGAATGCGGTAGTGACTTGTGACTTGCATCTTTAATTTATCTTTCATACTGTGATTTTGCGGCGTCAAAAGTTCTAAGATAAAAAACTGATATCAAAAGAAGTATTGCGAAAATGACTATGGCGAACGCGGCGCTGTAGCTGTATCTGTTGTAAGTGAAAGCGGCTTTATAGAGCGCTGATACAAGAATGTCGGCCTGCTCCGTTCCTCCGGACTGGCCCGTGACCAGATATATGACGTTTATGTTGTTGAATGTCCAGACAGTTCCAAGCGTTATTGCGGGCATAAGCACGGGTTTTATGAGCGGAATGGTTATGTATCTCAGCTTTTGGAAATAACCGGCGCCGTCAATGTCGGCCGCATCGTAATAAGAGGATGAAATTGACTGGAGTCCGCCCAGAATCACCACCATCATGAACGGAATCCCGAGCCAGATGTTTATTAAAGTGCAGGTCATGAGGGGGTAATCGCTCAGCCACTGAACGGGTCCTATACCGAGTCCGGCGAGAAAAGGAAACCATGCAACGAGTTTTGCCAGCATTACGTTTATGAAGCCATACTGCGAATGGAACTCGCCCCTCATTGCAAGAACAGCCACGACCTGCGGCATTGCCCACGGCACCACCAGAAGGGTGCGGTATATTCCTTTGAATCTGATTTTGTTGTTTAACAGCAAAGCGAGTATAAAACCGCCGAGCACGTGAAAAAAGATGTTGATAAACGTCCACAAGAGGGTTCTAATGAGCAGTTTCCAGAAGCCGGCTTCTGCAAGCGGCGGAACCGTAAATACGTTTACGAACTGCCGCAGCCCGGCAAAAGGCAGTTTTCCCGTGTTTTTCCATTCCATGATGGTGGTGAGTTTGAGGTCGTGGAATGAAAGATATACTTCAAAAAAGAAAGGGTATGCCAGCAAAAGCGCAAGCCCCACGAACGCAGGCGCCATGAGAAGATAGGGCAGGAGAAACCTGCCTCTTACGACATGCCTGAAAAAAAGAAGGATTGCCGTTTCGGATATGAAAAAGTAAAGAAAATGCGCAGGCAGGCGGGAATAGCCGGCATCAAGGAAAAAAGCGCATGCAAAAGAGGCGGCAAGAGGGAAAAAGACGGCGCCGGCAGGCAGAAACCATTTCCTGTCGTAAAATTTAAAGTGATAATAAAAATATCCTTCTATGGCGAGAATGCCGAACGCCACGATAAAAAAAAACCATATCACTTCGTAAATAGAATAAAGCATTTCTATATTACTCAATCACTTAATTACTTAATCACTTAATCTCTATTCTCTGTCGCTATTATCTGTTCATTTCTTCAATCTTTTTTTCAACATCCCTCTGCATTTTGCACACGGCTTCGTCGACAGACATCTTCTTTGTGGTGGCAAGTCCCATGTAATTTCTGGCCGAGTCCCAGACCGCTCTCATCTCAGTGGCCATAGGCATGGGTTTTCCTTTTAAAATCTGCCGCATTGAAATCCCGGAAACAGGGTCTTCTGTGATTTCCGGAGCATTGGATGCGTCTTTAAGCGCGGGCAGTCTTTTGAGGAGTTTGTATTGTTTTATCTGATTGGCTTTGTTCGTATAAAAATCAATGAACCGGACCAGAAGTTTCAGTTTTTCATCCGGCAGTCCGGAGCTTACCATAAAATATTTGCCGCTGACCATCGGAGACGGATAACGGCCCGTTGAAGAAAGAAGAGGAATTACTGAAATCCCGAAATTTTCCCGGAAGTGCGTTTCATATGCGCCGATTGCCCAGTCTCCGTTTATGATAAAAGCGGTCTTTCCTTCCTTGAAAAGAGAATCCATGCAGTTATAATCGCATTCCCTGGGCACGTATTTCTTGTCGTATTTAAGATCAAGATAAAAATTCAAGGCGTTCTTCATGGCCGGGGTATCAAGGGTGGGGGCTTTGTTGTTTAACGGCCAGCCGCCGAAAGCTCCGAGCCACGGCATGAGCCAGAAAGGCTCTCCCATGTCAAAAGCGATGCAGTAATCCAGTTTGTATTTTTTTGCTTCAGAACCGCAGTATCTGAACAACTCTTCCGTATTCTGGGGTGGTTTTTTTACGAATTTCCTGTTGTAAAAAAGCATCAGATGATTGCCGTTTGAAACCGGGATTCCCCATGTTTTCCCGTCAAGCTGAACCGCCTCAAGCACTGCCCTGTTATATTTTGAAAGATTGAAATATTCTTCAACCGGCATTATAAAATTTGAGACCGCGTAAACGCCGGCCGTGTCGGAAGGACTCATTATTAAATCAGGGGAAACCCCGGCAAGCGAAGCGGCCTGGAACTGCTGGCGCAGGTCTTCGGTCTGGTAATGGGTTCTGGTTATCTCAATTTTCTCGTTTCCCGGAAGTTTTCTAAAAGCCTCAAAAACAGAGTCAATGTAAGGAGCCACCTGAGCATCTTCCTGCTCCCAGACGACTATGTGATTCAGGTTCCGGTTGTCAAGCCCCGGTCTTTTGCATGCGTAAAAACTGAGGAGAAAGAAACAAAGCAACAGGAAATATCTTGAAGACATATGCCCCTAACCTGAAAATTGCGGTTTCCGCCACACATTCATGGCGCTCTCCACACAGCAGTTACCCGATGCTGGTTTGTGTATTGAGCAGGCGGGCAACTGAAGGATTCGGGTTAGTCTCCTTTTTTTATGCTTGCCACAGCCACAAGCAGAGAGACAAAAACCGTAAGTTTCAAAGCCGTCCACCAGGATATCTTTGCCGCTACCAGCCCCTGGGCGACTGCATGGGGAAACAACTCCGGAATCGTCCACGTCCAGAAAAGCTTAATCAGCAAAATACCGACGGCAAAAATTCCCGCAACCATCAATATGGCGGCCGGTATTCCGAGGAAAAGAATTCTGCCTAATTTCATTATAAAATTGTAACAAATAAACAGCCCAGCCTCAAAAATAATATAATAACAAAGGATTAAGCGATAAGTAATAAGAATTAAGTAGTAAGCAGTAAGAATTAAGAGATACAAAAAAAACTTAATTCTTAATTCTAAATACTTAATTCTGTTATCATGGGAGGAAAAAATGAAAAAGTATGCGTTTATAGGAATTGCATTGGCCTTCGGGGTTCTGGCCTATAGCCAGACGCAGCCTGAAGAACTGAAACCGTCCGTAATGCAGGAACAGACTTCTCAGACTGCCGACATTAAAGTGGAAAAACTCACAGTCTGCACGGGCATTGAAAATAAAGAACCCGTGGGAGAAGCCGTAACTTTTGCAAGGGAAACCGGAAAAGTTTATACATGGACCAAGCTCTCGGCAAAAACTTTTCCGACTAAAATAAAGCATGCGTATTATGTCAACCAAAAAAAAGCGGGTGAAATAGAACTGGCGGTGAAATTTTCTTCTTTCAGGACCTGGAGTTCAAAGAACGTGTGGCCCGGCGCGTGGAAAGTTGAAGCGCTTGACGAGGCAGGGAATCTGCTTTCCGTAATGGAGTTTACGATAACATCCCAGTCACAAATAACTCAGTAAGGGCATCCCGCGGCGTAACATAAACTTTTTAACCTCTACCTATGCTCCGGAGGAAGGTTGGTATTTTTTCTTTCTGGGAGGCGAAAGCGAAAAATTATCCGCTTCCGTCTGATCCTGAAACCCTCAAGCGCACAAAAAGGATAATAAAACTCGTAAAAAAACTCGGGGTTGAAATAAAAGACAAAAGCATTCTGGACATAGGCTGCGGCGCCGGCATTTACGCCCTTCCTCTTTCCCATGAAGCTTCTAAGACAACAGGGCTTGATTCTTCACGGGAAATGATAAAAAAGTTCCGCAAAGCCGTAATTTCTTCAAAAGCCGGAAACGTCTCCGCGATAAAATCCGATTGGGAAAAATTCAATTATAAAAAATACGAAAAGAGATTTGACATAAGCTGGGCCTCAATGACGTCCGCCGTAGAGTCTGCCGCCGGCATAAAGAAAATGGAAGCATTATCGCGTGAATGGTGCGTTTACATAGGCTGGGCGGGCAAAAGACAAAACCCGCTTTTTAAAAAAATATATAAAAGGCACGGCCTGGAGTTCAAGGCTCATGACGGCGCATTCAGAATGCTGGAAATCCTCAAAAAACTGAAGCGTGGATTCAAACATATTCTGATAGACGATTCCTGGGCTTGGGAAGGAACTATTCCGGAGGCAGCGCGGGACGCTTCAATATACGTCAAGCTTAACGGGAAAAAACCCCTGTACGGATGGATTGAGGATTTTTTAAAAAGCAGGTTCCGGTCAGGGAAAGTAAGGCATGTCACGAAACTCAGGAAAGGCCTGGTAGTCTGGAAACCGACTCTATACTGAGGCAAACATAAATAATGTCCTACTTTGGAGGCTCAGATTTGGATTGGATGCAAGGCGCGACGAATGAGCATAGCGTTCGCTATATGAATGAGGAGCAACGCAGCAGACGGCCAAATATGAGCCTCCCCTTTCCCGCAGGGGAAAGGGGCTGGCCGCTTTTCGGCTGCAACTGCGTCTCTCGTCGCTTACATATCAAAAGATATGCTCGCTCCTCATTCCTTGCCCCGCATCATGTGCGGGGTCGGCTCAGCCAAAGCGGACATTATTTATGTTTGCCTCAGTAATAGGACTTCCTCATAAACGCTCATGAGCAGATTGGCCGTCACCTGAATTGACATGTTGTTTTCAACCCAATCATGGCTGAATTTTGAAATTGTCTGGGCCAGAATGGGATTTTCAATGAGCCGTATTATGGCTTTTGAGTATGATTGGGCGTCCCAGGACTCGGCCAGAACGCCGTTTTTCTCGTTGATGACAAAATCCCCGGAGATTCCACACCGTGGAAGCACGCAGGGCACCCCGGAAGCCTGCGCCTCCAGAACCGACATTGAGAGCTTTTCCTGGTCCGATGCATTGACAAAAACATGGAGGAGCGCCATTATTTCCGGAATATCCGTTCTTTCCCCAAGAATATCGACCTTGTGGCTTATTTCCATTTTGCGCGCCAGTATCCTGATCGCCTCGTCTTTCAGCCCCACTATCAGAAAATTCGTGTTGGGTATTTTCTCAAGAACTTTTTTTGCGGCATTCAGGAAAAACTCCTGTTCCCTGAGCGTCTTGTCGTCGGAAACTAATCCTATTTTATAAGGTCTTTCCATGAACATGGCCGGTTTTATGAGCATGGCGCTTTCCCAGCGGGTCATGTTTATTCCGGGCGGAATTATAAATATCTTGTTCTCCGGTATCCCGGAACCCGACATTTTCTCTTTAAAAGTTTTTGAAGGCGCTATGAATTTAGACGCGATATTCTTCAGCTTTTCCAGCTTTGAAAAATCATCGCCGCAGAACTCCGTATGAGTAAAAATTATCCTAATTTCAGGGGAATTCAGTTTAAGAAAAAGGGGCGGAACCGCGCACATGTCGTAGAAGTGAGCTATCCGGAAATCCTGAACCCTGAAAAAGCCGGCTTTTTTGGGGAAATCAAAAGATTTCGCTTTTAAATCAAATTTTCTTGATTCCCAGAAGAGCCTGTTCGGCTCGGGACATATTATAAGCGTATCATGCCCTTTTTTTTTAAACTGCAGAGAAAGATGCAGAATCTGATAGGAGCCTATGTCCCAATTTTGCGAATCCGTGATTTTAAGAATGTTCATTTGGTCGCCGGTTTTTTAAAAAACATCTTTTCAAGCTTATCGGCCTGTCTGGCGGCGTTTTCCAGGTAAAATTTATCGTTGGAAGTTTTAAGAATGTCAAGATATATCTCGTAGGCCTTCATGTAATTTCCCGCCCTTTTATTTAGAAAAGCCGCCAGCTGTTTCAGCATTGTCGGGCATTCAGGGTCGGCTACAAGCAGGTTGAACGATTCAGCCACTTTTTTAGGGTCTTTCGCGTTTTTATATCCTATTGCGGCCAGAAGACTGGCGTATTTCCACTCCTTCGGGAGATAAAGCATGGCAGAATACAGCAGGCTTAAAGCCTGGTCCGGCCTGTCCATGTTAAAAGCAAGAGAGCCGGCTGAATAGAGCGCCGCGTTTTTAAAATAAGGGTCCAGGTCTATGATGTGTTTTGCCATCCTGAAAAAATCGGGGTATTGGCCCGAGCCGTAATCAGCGCCGTGGTGACAGTCGTCGGCATAGCCTCCGACACCTGTGGCCGCAGTGCGGCTGTTCCGGAGGCTGTGATCATGGTCATGGTCGTCATGACCGTTTTCTGCAAATTCCGAAGTTCCGTAATATTGCATGAGTTTTATGAACCATATTTCGGCCATCAACTTCCTTACCCCGAAGCTGAGGGAGAAAATATCGCCGGCCGGGCTGTCTTTGAACGCCACGATGGTGTCGGCCTGCGGGAGAACAGGAGTGTAAGTTTCCCAGGTAAAGACAAAGAAGAGAAAAGCGGCGGCTAACAAAAAAACGCTCAGGATAATCCGTTTCATTATCAGAATTCTTTTTTTCTGAACAGGATGAAGGTGAAAATAAAACTCAGGGCAGTCCATGCAAAAGCGTAGCCGAACAGGTGAATCCATGAAATAGAAGTCCTGCCGAAAGCCTCAGCCATGTCCCTCATGTTGTATATCTGCATATTCGGAATCAGGTAAGCCACAGCCTTTATAAACCAGAAAGAGCCGCCTTTGGTCCGTTCAACGAGGAATTTGGTTTCCGAGACGAAATGCCCCAGCATCCACAAAATCACGGAAATACTCATTGTTGAAATCAGGGAAGTGGAAAAACTTGAAATAAAAAACGTTATTGAGGTTATTATAATGAGTTTGAGCCAGATGCAGAAAACAATCGCAAAATAGATTCCGGAGACGGAAAAACCCCTGAGATAAATCAGGGAAAGGTGCAAAACCGACATGACGGCAAGCATGAAAAGACTTGAGAAAAAAAGACTCAGGATTTTACCCAGCAGGTATTCCAATCTGGTTACCGGACGGGTGAGAATCAGATATATAGTTTTTGACTCCATTTCCCTGGATACGGCCGAGCCGGCGGAAAAAACGATAAAAGCCATGGCCATCAGTTCCATCAGAGCAAGCCCGAAATCCGTTATAACCCGCTTTTCCTCCTCAACCGCCATGACGCCTATGAGCATGGAGGAATAGAGAATTACTCCCGCAAACATTACGAAGAGGGTGAAGCTCTTTCCCCTGTATTGTTCAAGCAGGGAGTGTTTTGCTATTGAAAATATGTTTAGGAATCTCATTGCGTTTTGACGATGCTGACGAATATTTCTTCAAGTCCTCCGGAGGCTTTCTGCCACTCTTCGCTTTTTACCGCTTTTACCATCCTGCCGCGGTTCAGGACGATTACCCTGTCGGAGACTTTTTCAAGCTCTGAAATGCTGTGAGAAGAAAGAAATATAGTTTTGCCTTCTTTGTTCAGTTCAGACATCAGCTCCCTTATGTCGTGTATGGCCAGGGGGTCAAGCCCGCTGACAGGCTCGTCAAGTATCAAAAGCTCCGGGTCATGAATCACGGACTGGGCGATTCCGAGGCGCTGCATCATTCCCTTGGAAAATTCGGAAATTTTGCTGTCTGAACGGCTGCTGATGCCGGTTTTTTTCAAAACCCCATCAATCTTTTTTTTAATTTCAGTCGCCGGCAGGCCGGACAATTCCGCATAATAACGCAGGGCGTCTACGGGGGTCATGTATTGATAAAAATAGGGAAGTTCCGGAAGAAAACCGATTCCGGATTTTGCATCCATATCTAACGGGGATTTACCGAAAACGGATATTTTACCCGAGGTGGGGTAGAGAAGACCGGTGAGAAGCTTCATTACCGTGGTTTTGCCCGCGCCGTTCAGGCCGAGAATGCCGATTATCTCTCCCCTGAAGATTTCCATTGAAAAATCCCGCAAAGCGGCTGTCTCGTAAATTTTTCCCAGATGAGAACGCCTGTAAATTTTGACGACGTCGGAAAAAACCACGATCGGCTCGCTCATAGCGGTTCGGAAACCTTGATTTTTTTCTCTTCTTCTTTTTTCAGCCTTCTCAGCTCCTTTCTGGCGGATTCTATCGGGATGCCGCCCAGCCGCAGAAAATAAGAATGAAACTTTCTCAAATCAAAATATTTTTCCTCGGTTCTTTCGTAGTATTTTCTTATCTCCGTTATTTTTTCCATTCCGAGCAGGTAGGTTATTCCCTCGGTGGGGGTGAGGGAAATTTTCAGAACCTCCTGTTCCGCCTGCACCCTGGGCAGATGGAGGTTATCAGTCAGAAAGGAAACCGCCTCTTCGTATTTCATTTTTTTGGTATGAAGAGCCGCATCCAGGTATGACCTGGCCGCGCGCAGAGTCTTGAGGTATATCCTCAGGAATCTAGACCAGTAAGAATTGTAAAAACCCATTTCCTCGGATAATGCCTCTGAATAACAGGCCCAGCCGTTGGTAATCATGGGCTGTCGGGATATCTTGCGTATTTTTGACTTATTCAGGGAAGATTCGTAATTCTGAAGGTGAAGACCCGGCATTACGAGATTGGAAACCAGAAGCTCTATCTGCGGATAATTAAATCCGGCTGACAGAATCTTTTCCTTCGTCTTTTCCGGGAGCTTTTCCGAAGGAAGGGCTATGTAAAGGTCCGACACTTTTTCCTCGTCAAGCGCAAAAGGGGGGGCATAAGCCGCATAGGGCAGAAGAGCCGAAAGGAACAGCGGCATTTTATTGACCAGGATTCTTTGTTTGGGAAATCCGACGACTTTGTGCTCGTCAAAATGCTGGTATGCCCGTTCAAATTCCTCCTGAAAAATCTTCAGCACGTTGTCCAGGGGAGGATGTTCTTTTGGCAGGTTGTCCAGAACGGCTTTCCAGCCTTTTGACTTTGCAAGCATCGGGTCTATGTTAAACGCCTCTTTTTCAAGATCTTTTAAAGCGTTTTTAAAGGCTTTGCGCGTGTATCTGTAAACGGCTCCCGGCGTCCTGTCAAGCCCGTGCCATCTTTCAAGATAAAACCCGTAAAAATAATCGCCGACCCTGAAGTCTCCGTCCGACTGAATCATTAATTCCTTGGAAAGAAAATTCAGATATCTCTCAAGGCTGGTCCGGGCTTTGTTTATGGCGTCGTCAACCTGCGCCCTGAGTATGGGGTCGTAACGGGTATATCTTCTGAACAGGGGAATGAATTCCGAGACGGAAGATATGGAATCGCGGGTTTGTTTTATGGCCTGTTCGGTCCAGATTTTCGGGGGATGGTTCAGATTCCTTTCGGCCTGCAAAAGCGCCTCGGGAAAAGCTTTAAGCCTTGCAAGGGCGTTTGCGGCCCTTATGGTATAATCCTCAAAGTCTTTCGTGAGCACCGAGTATATGGACAAAAAGGGATTGAGATAATACTGCGGCATTTTTCCCAGAATGTTGAGGTTCTCCATGTTGAATACGTCCACTTCCAGCATGTGGTCCATAATCTCATAATCAATCTGGAGGTTGGGATAAAGAGTTTCTTTTTTTATTTCATGCAGTCTTGCGCGCAGTTTTTTCAGGGCGTCAAACTGGAGATTGTATCTTTCCCTGTTTCTCTGAGTCAGGAGATTGTCGGATTCATGAATTCCAAGAGTAGTGGCAGTTTCAGGGTCGTACATGAGAATCGTAGCAAGATACCTATTGACGACGTCATTGAGTCTCGTGTTTTCAAGAGCGCCTTCTATCTGCTCGGTAGTGAGAACTTCTTCGTATGAATAAGCATTAAGAGAAAAACAGAAGAGCAAACAACAGATTTGCAGATATTTCATAATTTTTCCGTTACTTTCTGACCCTTCTTTTTTGTTCTTTTCCCCTGCGGTTCAAGAACCGTCTGTAAAACCTCATCCATTGAAGCTACGGGAATCAGCTTCATTTTATTTTTTATTTCAGAGGGTATTTCCTCAAGGTCTTTCATATTGTCCCTGGGGAACAGGACGGTCATTATCTCCTCCCTGTAAGAGGCTATTACTTTTTCTTTGAATCCTCCTATCGGCAGAACCCTGCCGGTCAGGGTTATTTCACCCGTCATTGAAACCGATTTCTTCACCGGCCGTCCTGAAACAAGGCTGGCCAGAGCCGCCGCCATGGTAATGCCCGCAGAAGGACCGTCTTTCGGAATGGCTCCCTCGGGTACGTGGAGATGGAAATTATGACTTTGCATGTATTTTTTCAGAACCGGATTTTTTGATTTTACGTATGAAAAAGCGGCCTGGGCCGATTCTTTCATTATATCGCCCAACTTTCCGGTTAGGGTTATTTCTCCTCGTCCGGGAAAAGCCACTGCTTCTATTGCAAGAACCTCTCCTCCCTGTTCCGTCCATGCAAGGCCGGTCGCCACTCCTACGGCGTTGGAAAAGGCCTTTTCATGCGCAAATTTGGGGATGCCGAGATATCCGGCCAGATTCTCTGCTGTAATCTCAGCTTTTTCCGTTTTCTCCTCTACTATCCTCCTTGCCGCTCTCCTGGCAAGCGTGGCCATTTCCCTCTCAAGATTTCTGACGCCCGCTTCCCGCGTATAGCCTCTTATGATTCTGTCAATCGTCTTGTCGGTTATGGAAATCATGTCCTGTTTGATGCCGTGTTCGTTAATCTGCCTCGGCAGGAGGAATCTTTTTGCTATCTCAATTTTTTCATTGTGGGTGTAGCCGCTGAATTCAATGATTTCCAGCCTGTCCCTGAGGCTGACCGGTATTCCCCAGAGCGTATTGGCAGTGGTTATGAACATCACCTTGGATATGTCAAAAGGCAGGTCAAGATAGTGGTCCGCGAATTCGGTATTCTGTTCGGGATCCAGAACTTCCAGAAGAGCCGCCGCGGGGTCTCCTCTCCAGTCCATTCCCATCTTGTCTATCTCGTCAAGCAGGAAAACGGGGTTTTTGCTTTTGGCTTTTTTAATGCTCTGTATGATTCTCCCCGGCATGGAGCCTATATAAGTTCTCCTGTGTCCCCGTATTTCCGCTTCGTCGCGAATCCCTCCGAGCGACATTCTTACGAATTTTCTGTCCATGGCTCTGGCTATGGATTTTGCGATTGAGGTTTTGCCTACTCCAGGCGGACCCACAAAGCAGAGAATAGGACCTTTGAGTTTGCGGGTGAGCTTGCACACGGCCAGGTATTCCAGCGCCCTCTCTTTCGGTTTTTCAAGCCCGAAGTGGTCTTCGTCAAGAATCTTCATGGCCTGCCGTATGTCAAGAATGTCTTTCGTTTCAACATCCCAGGGAAGGCTGATGAGCCAATCCAGATACGTTCTGGAAACTGTGGATTCCGGGGAAAAGGGCATCATTTTTGAAAGGCGCGACAATTCCTTCTCCGCTGCAGACTCGGCTTCCTTCGGCATTTTTGCCTGCTTTATCTTCTTTCTGATTTCATCTATCTCCTTTGCGAAATCGTCTTTCTGATGAAGCTCTTTCTGAATGGCCTTCATCTGTTCGTTCAGATAATATTCTTTCTGCGATTTTTCTATCTGGCCTTTAACCCGGGAGTGTATCTTCTGCTCAAGGTCAAGAATCTCCGTCTCTTTTGTAAGAAGCCGTACGAGTTTTTCAAGGCGTTCCCTGACATCCAGGGTCTCAATCAGGTCCTGCTTGTCGGCTATGCCTAAAATGGTGTTGGCTGCTATGGTATCAGCTAATTTTGAGGGGTCCTCAAGCTGCTGGAGAAGAGCTAAAGAATCAATTGAGATTCTTGTGCTGAGCTTGATGTAATTCTCAAAAATTTCCACGACGTGCCTCATAAGAGCCGTTACTTCCGGCGTCATGGAGACGGTTTCTTCCGGATATTCTACTTCAGCCGTGAAATAAGCCGGGGTTTCAGCGCGGACAGCGAGTATCTTCGCTCTTTTAATGCCGTGAAGGAAAACTCTCATGCTGCCGTCAGGAAGTTTCAGAGACTGGGAGATTTCGCTTAAAACGCCGAAATTATACAAATCAGCCGGTTCAGGCTCGTTTATATGCGGCTTCTTCTGGGTTATTGACAAGATATATTTATTGTTTTTAAGCCCGGCTTCTATGGCTGCAACCGACCTGGGTCTGTCAACCGCAAGCGGGAGCGCCATGTAGGGAAACATTACCACGTCGCGGATGGCAATTGCGGGAACAGCCGACGGGTAACTTGTTTTTGTCTCGTTCTGAAGATTGGAATTAACATTATTCATAAAAATATCTACTTCTTCCTGAAATCCAGCATGCCGTCTATGATGCCGTAGTTTTTGGCTTCTTCGGCGGACATATAAAAATTCCGTTCGCTGTCCTGCTTGATTTTGTTTTTAGCCTGGCCAGTATGTCTGGCCAATATATCTATCAGCCGCTCTTTTGTCTCCTGAATTTCCTTGTTTTCTATCTCAATATCGGTAGCCTGGCCCGCCAGACCTCCCCAGATGAGGGGCTGATGAATCATGATTCTGGCATTGGGAAGGGCGTATCTTTTTCCTTTTGTCCCGCCTGCCAGGAGAAGCGCTCCGAACGACATTGCCATTCCCATGCATATGGTTGAAACAGGAGCTTTTATGAACTGCATCGTGTCATACACCGCGAGGCCCGCGCTTACAAGACCGCCGGGAGAATTTATGTAAAGATTGATGTCTTTATCCGCATCCTCGGCGTCTAAATAAAGTAGCTGGGCTATCAGAGTGTTGGCTGAAGCCGTAGTCACCGCTCCCTCGGGATCGCCTACGAATATTATTCTGTCTTTAAGGAGCCTGGAATATATATCATAACCAACCATTGCTCCCTGATTCCATCTTTCAATAATTGTCGGTATTATCATGTTTCCTCCTGTTTTTCTTTGAAAAAAACAATCCCCGTTAAAAAATTTATAACAGGGTCATCTAACGACAGCGAATTTGCCTTTTGCTTTGAGTTTTTGGCCTGATTTTTCCGCTTCTATATAATAATAGTAAATTCCGCTGGGTATGTTCTCTGTCCACGTGTATTCATAAGCGTAACTTAATCCATTGCCGTCATCTATTGTCTGCGGCATTTGCGTTATCGTGTGTTCATGGGCTATTCTGCCTGATACTGTATATATTCTTATGGTTACTTTGTCCGCTATTCCTGTTTCTATGTGAAATGTGGGGTTTTCACTGCCTTTGGCAGGATTGGGGAAGACATAGACTTCGCCAAGCCTGAACTCGGCTGAAGGCCCTGTCTGCGGCACGGCTGAT
>JACQWV010000028.1 GCA_016209085.1 Elusimicrobiota bacterium | reverse complement strand
TTATCATGTCCGCAAATCTCGGAATCGCGACTGCCGCCAATATGCCTATGATCGCTACGACTATCATAAGCTCTATCAGCGTGAACGCTGAACTTTTGTTTATTCTTTTCATTTTTTATCCTCCTTTGGATAATGAATGAATAATGACCTCAGGAGTCTCACTAAATTAAATATACCTTAAATATCCGCGCAAGTCAATATATTGTTGGTTACACAACAAAAACAGGTTGAGATTAAGATTAAGGTTAAGAACTACATTTCTTAATCCTAATACCTGTTGTTCTTAACCTTAGCCTGAACCTGCTTTTAATTGCAGTATGGGCGAGGAGGGATTTGGCTACAACTCTGCGGCTCACCGTCGTTCGCCGCAAGTCGCAGCCCCGCCTCGCTGGCTCGTCTGCTGACTCGCCACGGCTCCGGCATTCAAATCCCTACGCAAAGCCAAATCTTTGGCTTTGCTCCTCCGCACGATAGAAAAGCATGGGCGAGGAGGGATTTGAACCCTCAAGGCCTTGCGGCCATACGGTCCTGAGCCGTACGCGTCTGCCAATTCCGCCACCCGCCCAAAAACAGCAGTAACCAACGACCAGTAACCAAGTAACCAGTAACAGTATAACAAGAAACTACAAAAACTGAAAATATCACTGACTTGTTAAAAACTGTCGGTAAAATAATCTATAATTTAATAGATTTTAGGAAATTTAAGATGAAAAACCAAAAAGATAAAATAGAAATAATAGCGGCCAACCGGAAAGCAAGGCATTTATATCAGATATTTGACAGATTTGAAGCAGGAATATCCCTTGAAGGACCCGAGGTAAAATCCCTGAGATTAAAGCAGGCGAACATAAGCCATGCGTTCGCCAGGGTTGAAAACGACAGGATTTTCCTTTACGCCATGCACATCGCCCCCTATAAATTCAATACAATCAAGCCCCTTGACCCCCTCAGGACGAGAGAACTGCTTTTAAACAAAAAAGAAATAAAAAAAATTTCCAGCCATACGGCTTCCAAAGGCATGACCGTTATTCCGCTTGAGCTTTATTTCAAAAACGGGTGGGCGAAAATCTGCATAGCCCTGTGCAAAGGGAAGAAAACAGCGGATAAATCCGGAGATATTAAAGAAAGAGAGATAGACAGGGAGATGCAGAGAAAGTTCCGGGAAAAATACAAAGGCTAGCCCGAAAAATTCAACATTCAAAACTCATAATTCCCAAATTCCCTGCCTGCAGGCGAGTCATGCTTCTTGCTCATCGGTAGGCAGGCAACTGAGGAATTTGGGTTAAAATCTTATTCCCAGACTCCCCTCAATAATCGTTCTTGAATGCGCAAGAGTTCCTGTAGCCGCGATGTAAGCGTATTTTGACTTTAATTTCAATCCGACAGAGTATCTCGGCTCAAAAGTTTCAATTATTTTGCCTGCGAGCGCCGCATTGTCCGCGCTCTTTACCACAAGCTTTGTGCTGTCAAAACCCGCTCCCAGATAAGGAATCAGCCGTTTCGCTGCGATGGAAAACACGAGATTTGAGCCGAAGTGGGTAATGTAAAAATGCCTGTGAACCGCTTTGTTCGCAAGCCCCACAAGCATCACCTGCAGATAACCGGGTTCGTCTGAAACCTTCCTTATCCCGTATCTTGCGCCGCCTCCGACAAGAACAAGGTCGTGGGAGTTCCCCCCTCTTACAAAAGCGTCAATTCTGTAAGGCATGCCCAGCTCTCCCTGAACCCATGAGATATAAAATTCTTTGTCTTTTTCAAGTATCCCGTCGGATAATTCAGGTTTCATTTGCGCCGCTGCCCTTGCCCCGGCGTCAAAACCGGAAAAGCCTAACGCCCTTGCGGTGTGAAATGACCCGCTTCCCAGCAACCCGCCTATGTCCCGGCTGAACGGCTCCAGATCCGATTCAACAGCGGCCTGAAAATTTGAAAACGCGCCGGCCAAAGAAAACTCAATGACTGTTAAAATAAGAAATACCGCGATGAAAAGTTTTTTCAGCATAGGTTTACCCCCACACCAAATCTCCGCCAATAAAGCGTGAGTTTGATGCTGGTTAAAATTTAGTTTCATAAACGTTACAACTCATAACAATCGGTAAACCCGCACACCAAAGATTTTTGGTGTATGGGTAAATTTGGTGTGGGGGTTTATGTCTTCTTGACTTCTTCAGAACCGCCTCCGATGACTTCCTTAACGGTCGTCCATCCGCGCAGGACTTTTTCCAGTCCATCCTGAATGATTGTGCGCATGCCTTCCTGCACGGATTTCTCTCTCAGAGGGTCGGCTGCATACTGCTTTAGCGCAAACTCCCTGAGGGAGTCGGTCATAACCAGAAGCTCGTGCATGCCCAATCTTCCTTTGTATCCGGAGTCTTTGCATTCCTTGCACCCGGCAGGACTGTAAATCTTGGCTCCCTCGGGAAGCTTCACTTTATTGTTTTTGAAAACCTCTATTTCTTCAGGAAGAGGGTCGTGAGGCTTCTTGCATTTTTCGCACAAACGCCTTGAAAGCCTCTGCGCAAGAACCGCCTTAAGCGTGGAAACCACTATGTAAGAAGGTATGCCCATTTCAATAAGACGGGAAACGGCTGAAGGAGCGTCGTTGGTGTGAATCGTTGAAAACACCAGATGTCCGGTCATTGCGGCTTCCATGGCAATCATGGCGGTTTCCTCGTCGCGTATCTCGCCCACCATTATGACATCCGGGTCAAGCCTCAGAAAAGACCTCAACGCGAGGGAAAAATCAAATTTTTTATCCGCGCCTAATTTTATGTCTGGATTTACCGGCACCTGCACTATCCCGTCAAGGTTGTATTCAACCGGATTCTCGGCAGTGAGTATTTTTATGTCCGGCCTGTTTACGTGGTTTAAAGCCGCATAAAGCGTGGTGGACTTGCCGGAGCCCGTAGGACCGCATACTATCACCAGACCGAAATTTTTCTTTCCGCCTATGCCTTTTAAAAGCCCCAGCAATTTATCAAGCGTATCCTCCATAAAACTGAGCCTTGTTATGTCCACCTGAACGGCTTTCCTGTCAAGTATTCTCATCACGCAGGATTCTCCGTAAACGGTCGGAACCATCTCAACGCGGAATTCTATGGGACTGCCTTTTGCTATTATCTGGATTCTTCCGCTCTGGGGAATGCGGCGTTCCGTGATATTCATTGAGTTGGTGAGAATCTTCAGTTTCGCGACCACCGCGTTTCTGAAGCTCCATGGAATGTTAAAAGAGGCTTTTCTCAAAACCCCGTCAACTCTGTATCTCACCAGAACCCTGCTTTCTTTTCCGGTAGGGTCTTCAAACGGCTCTATGTGTATGTCGGATGCCTTTGCGGAAAGGGCGCTCAGAATTATCGCATTGACCATTTTCTCAACTTCCGGGGCGCTTGCGTCAACTTCGGTTATGTCCACCTTTTTTTCTTCTGCGAGAGCAAAGCCGCCTTCTTCGTCCGGAGGTTTTTCTTCTGTTTTTGAAACCGATTCAATGAGTTTGTTCATGGCTTCGGTGTCGCCTTTTCCGTAAACCGCGTCAAGAGTCTTGTTAATCCACTGGGGAAGAGACAAATACGCTTTTACGTTAAAGCCGGTTCTCAGGCTTATGTCCTCATGCACCAGAAAATCGCGGGGATCCGCCATGGCGACAAACAGGACCTGCTCCTGCTGGGCAAAAGGAACGCATGACTGCTTTTTGGCCATGGATTCGGGTATGGTCTGGACAATCTCCTTCGGAATCTCCATTTTGGTTAAATCAACCGCCTTGAAATCCCACTCGTCGGCAAGAATCTTCAAAAGCTTAAGCTCAGGGACCAGATTCTGCTCGGTCAGAACCTGCTGAATCGGCTTATTGTCCTTTTTGGACATTTCTTCGGCGTTTTTATAAGCCGCTTCGTCAACAACCTTGCTCCCAATGAGTATTTCTTTTATGTTCCTTTTTCTCTGCAGTCCTTTTGTCGCAGCCATATTTAATCTATTATATCACATTAGCCCAAATTCTTCAGTTGGAATTTGAGTTTTGAATGTTGAATTTTGAATTATTCTCAATTAAGAATTCATAATTTAAAATTTATAACTCCGAAAAACTCAGGCGAATTTTTTTATGCGCCTATTTATCAATAAAAATCATAGACAACTGAGTTTTTCGGGTTAGACGGATAACCGAAAATTATTTAATTTCAATTATGTCGCCCTCGGTTACCAGACTGTTTGTCTTGCCCGCGCCAAGCTCAAGAACGCTTTTTGCTCCTATGATTAGCGGAGAAAAACGCCAGGGTTTCAGATTTACGAGTACCCTGACGATTTTCATGTTCCTGTCAAGAAATACCGCGTCTATGGCAAATTTCATGAAACATGTGTGAATCATGCCGCACTGAGGAATCCATAAACCCTCTTGCGCGTCTAAACCTGAACGGGGTATCAGGCCTGCCAGCCGGCTGAAAAAACCCTCGGCTTTCTCAACCCTGGAACAGATTTCAATGTTTCTGGTCAAATTGATTGCCTTCATCTTATAAGAACGACTTTGCCTTTTGCCCTGTCGGTTCTGTTTTCAAGCAGAAAAATATATATGCCGCTTGCCGCTTTCTGTCCCGCGTCGTTTTTCCCGTCCCATGAAAGCGATTTTAAAGTTCTTACCAGTTCCCCCTCCTGATTGAATATCCTGAGTTTAAAAGAATCATCAGGCAGAAATTTTATCGGAACGTCCAGAAGCAGATATGTGTGTTCTGAAGGCTTGAACGGATTTGGAAAAGCCGTAATTTTTACTTCAGCCTGCGCCTGCGGGGCGGTTACCTGGGATGAAGAAATTCCCAGAGCGTAAGAAAGAGCGGCATAAGCGTCCAGCCGGCCCCAGCCTGAACTGTTATCCTTGCCTGCCGTCAAAATGTCTTTTGCCGACTGTTCAAGAGCGTCTCTCACCTGCTGGGTAGTGGCAGAAGGCAGGGCTGAAAGAATCAAAGCAGCCGCTCCAGCTGCGTGAGGAGCTGCAAAAGAAGTTCCGGTGGCAGAGCCTGTAAAACCGCCTTCTGAGGAAGTCGTAAAAACGTCAACTCCCGGCGCGACGAGGTCAAGTTCAGCTCCCTTTCCCGAGAAATCAGGCACGTTGTCTGAAGAATCAACCGCTCCCACTGCAATGGCTCCTGCCAGTTTTGCAGGGCACTCCATAATTTCGTTATTTCCTGCGGCGGCAATAAAGGGAACCCCGTTTGAAACCGCGTAATTTACATAGCTGCTCGCCAGACCGGTGCATCCAGGGTCCGGCGGATACCCGGCGCTTAAATTTATCACCACTCTTCCATACCCTGCCTGCTGTACGGCATAAACTACCGCGCTTGATATGGAAACCTCGTCAGCTCCCACGCAATTCTCAAACACGCGCAGGGATAATATCTGCGACCCCCATGAAACGCCGGACATGCCGTAATTGTTGTTTGAAGCTGCAGCAACTATGCCTGCAACCTGCGTTCCGTGCCCGCAGATATCCGCTGAGGGAAACTCATTTACCCTGTTTCCGTCAGAATCAAATCTGCTTGAATTGGAGTCAATTTTTGAATACAAATCAGAATGACTTCCGTACACGCCCGTGTCTATTACGGCTATTGTGGTTTTGTTTGAAAAACCCTTTTCAATGTCCCATGCTGAAAAAGCGTTTATCGTTCTAAGTCCGTACTGGATAGAAACAAAAGAATCGTTCGGAACAGTTGAAAAAGTTTTATAAATAACGTTCGGCACAACGTCTTCCACAAGAGGATCGTTTTTGTAGAATTCAATGCCCTGTTCAACAGTCATTCCTTTCGGAAGTTTCACAGCGGTCCAATTGATTTCTGGAATGGTTCCGGATGGGGAAGCGCCTATTGAATTATGCAGCAAACCAACCTGAACAGCCGGAGCCGGAGATTTGAATTTCACTACAACCATTCCTTCAACAGCTTCAACCGGCCGGCTGCCGCCGCTCATTTTGACCTTAACCGTGTTAAGAGCGGAACACAGCGCGCAAGAAATAAATAACAGAAAGAGAAAGGTAACAGGTACCTTTTTCACTTTAAAACCTCAGCGAGTATCCATGAACCCAGTTTCTTTTTAAACTGCGCGTCAATTATTTCAAAATTTTCCGCGAAAGACGCTTTTAATTTTCCTTTTTTAGGTTTTACCCCGTTAGAAATTTGACGAGCAACAGCCCCATTCAAAGTCTTTGAAACGGGTTCAAGGCTTGATGTAATCGCAGGCGTAAGAAAGTTTGCTTCTCGCTTATCAGGATTTCTAACGGGGTGAAGCACGCCGAAAACCGCAAGAATGTCGTCGTCAAAAACCACTGAAACGTTGGCTATCCTGTAAGGAGAGGAAAGTCCGGCTACCGAATGTATTTTAAAGTCAGGAATCTTTTTCTCTGCGGACAGTCCGCAGGATTTTTTATTACAACAGTTCTCCAGAGCCAGATAGATTTTTTTGCTTAGTAATTTTATGTTCCGGAAAGTTTTGTCTTTTTTCTTTTCTTCCGGCAGAAGAACAGAGTCTTTAAAACATTCTATGTTTTTTATCTTTATGGCTTTTGAAAATTCAGCTTCAGCTACAATTTTTCCGTTCTCGCGGACAGCGGTAAAGGAAGAAATTTCAAGAGAATGAAGGCCGGTCGGGACCGGCAGCAGGCACAAAAAAAGGCGGATTTTTTTAAGCATTTATCTTTTTCACTATTCCAATGATGTCCGCTATATCTATAAGCTCGTAATCAGCCCCTGATTCTTTCGTGTTGAACTCGTCCCCGTATTTCGCCCATGCCGTGAGCATTCCCATGTTTTTTGCGCCTGCAATGTCCCTTTCAGCCCAGTCTCCGACCATTATTGACTCTCCGGAACTGATTCCCATAAGCTCAAGAATTTTCTGGAACGGCTTGGGAGAAGGCTTCCTCTCTCCCGTATCGTCAAAAGCCACTACATGTTCAAAATAATGATGAAGTCCCAGCCCGACTATCCTGAGCCATACGGAAAGCCTCGGCGCGTCGGATACCACTCCCATTCTTATCCCCATTCTCATAAGCTCCGTGAGGGTCATTTTCACGTGAGGATACAAAGTCATCTGTCCTTCTTTGGCCTTTTTATACCCGATAATGCCTGCCGCAAGAATTTTATAATCTATCTGCCCGAATTCTTTGAGCAGGACTTTGTCAAAGATATTCTGGTCCTCTATCCCCTCCTGCCAGTAAACCTTGAAAATTTTGTCAATCATTTCCTGTTTCGGTATGTTTAACCCCGCGTCTATCATGGCGTCGACGGCCGCATTGACGCTGGCGCGCTTCATTTTCATGAAGTCCATCAGGGTATTGTCTATGTCAAAAATCACGGCTTTTATCATATTTATTCTTGTTTGCTGGCTTACGCCAGCCGCTACCACCCCAAATCCTTAGTTGTTACTCTTTACCCTTTACCACTTACTCTTTACTATTTCACTCTTTCAACGTATTCCATGGTTCTCGTGTCTATCCTTACCCTGTCTCCCTCGTTTATAAAAAGCGGGACTTTTATTTCAAGCCCGGATTCAATCGTGGCGGGTTTCATCATATTTGAGACAGTGTCTCCCCTGACGCCCGGAACGGTTGACGCGACTTTCATGACGACGTTCGCAGGCAGTTCTATGTTAAAAAATTTTTCGTTAAGATATAAACCTTCCACCTCGGCGTTCTCGGTCAGAAGTTTTATTGTCGGCCCTAATTTCTCCACAGGCAGGCCCATCTGCTCGTAATTAGCGTTATCCATGAAATAAGCCATTTTCCCGTCCGAGTATATGTAAACTTTGGGTCTTTTTTCAACCAGCACGTTCTGGAATTTGTCCTCGGGCCTGTAGCTTGTCTCAATTATGGCGCCTGTCTCAAGATTCTTGAGTTTTACCCTGACGACCGCCCTTGCCTGCGATTTCCTGTGATGCTGATAATGCAGAACTTCAACTATCTGACCGTGTTCGTCTTCAAATATGGTTCCTTCTTTAAAATCAACGGCAAGTATCATAAAAAGACTCCTGTATTAGTGGTTAGTGGCGAGTGGATAGTGGTTAGTTTTTCTTGGACTCGCCACTCGTCACTAATCACTCACCACTATCTGCTGTTTTGATATGCCATCATTTTCAAAGCCAGAATTCTTTTTTCCATGGGCGGATGAGTGGCAAAAACATCAGCCGCAAGTCCCATTTTTTCCTCAATAAGACTGCCTCTGGGGTCGGTTATGCACATGTGCGCTATGCCGTTGTTGACCGCATAAGTCGGGGAAACAGCCGCTCTTATCTTTTCAAGAGCAGAAGCTAAAGCAAGAGGGTTCCTCGTAATTTCGGCCGAGGAAGCGTCTGCCAGATATTCTCTTTTCCTTGATATGGCCATTGCAAGAAGCCTTGAAATAAGAGGCGCCAGAATCACAAAAAGAATCCACACTACGAATATCACAAGCATAAGCGGGCCGAGCCCGCCTCTTCTGCCGCCGCTGCCTGAACTCCTGCCGGAAGACGAGCCAGACGAGCCCCTGAATCTCATGGCCCTGCCTGCAAAATCGCTTACCAGTCCCACTGCTCCCATCAAAGCGGCCGTTATTGTCATAAGCCGTATGTCATAATTTTTTATGTGGCTCATTTCGTGGCCTATTACCGCCTGCAATTCCTCCCTGTTCAGTTCTTTCAAAAGCCCTTCCGTTATCGCCACGTGGGAATCCTGAGGACTGAATCCTGTCGCAAAAGCGTTCAGGTCAATATCAGGCATGAGGTAAGCCTGCGGCATGGGAATGCCTGCGGCCGTTGACATTTCAGCGACCACGTTCAAAAACTGCTTTTCCTTGATGTCCGTTGACACGGCGCGTCTCGCCATGGTTGACCGCAGAACCATTCTGGGGCCGTTTATCATGCTGTTTATCACCATGCCGAAGCTGAGAATCAGGGTAAGCAGCGTCCCGTAAGGAATCGCCTGCCTTTTCATCTCAACTTCGTAATATCCGTAATCATTCATTGAGTATTCCGGCTCCGGCACGGGAGTGAAATTAATGTAAAAATAATCAAACCCGAGGCCGATGAAAAGAAAAAACGCCACGAAAACTCCCATTATAAAAACAGAGAGCCGTTTGTTATTGGCCTGCTGTTCGTAGATGTTCATAAATATTGCAGGTTGCAGGTCACATGTCACAGGTCACAAGTGGGAATGTGGTGAAATATCTTCAGCAACCCCATTATTTAATTTTCACTTGCGACTTGCAGTTACACTGTCAAATTTACTTTCGGAGTTTCTCTTTCCTTGGAATCAGCCGGCAGCTCCCACAGAATAGACTGGGTAAAACCGAGCGCTCCCGCAAAAAGATTGTTCGGAAATACCTGCTGTTTTATGTTAAAGTCAGTTGCAAGGTCGTTGTAGAGCTGTCTTGAAAAACCTATCTGGTTTTCAGTGTGAGTCAACTCTTCCATCAAAGCTTTCACCGCCTCGTTGGCCTTTAAATTGGGATAGTTTTCCGCCACTGCAAAGAGTCTTCCCAGCGCCTGAGTCAGCATTCCTTCCTTCTGCAGAATCTCGTTCATGTTTCCCGAGGCAGAAGCGCTTACGGCCGCAGTTCTTGCCTGTATGACTTTTTCAAGAGTCTCTTTTTCAAACTTCATCTCGCCTTTTACCGAGTTGACGAGATTGGGTATGAGGTCATGCCTTCTTTTCAGCTGGACGTCTATCTGCTTGAAGGCATTGGCCACTTTATTTTTGAGACTGATGAGTTTGTTGAATACTGCTATTACCCACAACGCTATGGCGCCGAGCGCTATCAGAGCAACAGTCATTTTTTCCTCCCATTAACTGCAGGTTGAGATTAAGATTAAGGTTGAGAACAAAACTAACCTTGCCTTTATCCTCAATCTTAATCTGCTTTTTTAAGTTAATATTTCACATCCGGTCTTTTTTACAAGAACTGAATCCTCTATCCTGACCCCGAATTTCCCCGGCAGGTATATTCCGGGTTCCACGGTAACAGTCATTCCCTCTTTCAAAATGTCTTCGGATTTCGAATTCAGACTCGGGGCCTCGTGTATTTCCAGTCCTATTCCGTGTCCGGTCCCGTGAATGAAATACTGGCCGTAGCCCGCATCGGATATGCAATCCCTGGCGGTCTTGTCAATATCCTTTGCCCTGACTCCCGACCTGACCCGGGCAACGGCTTTTTCCTGCGCTTTTTTAACTATTGAATAAATTTTCAGGTATTCGGCAGGGGGCCTTCCGATAAAAAAAGCGCGGGTGATGTCGGAGCAGTAAAAATCGCATAGGCACCCGAAATCAACCAGAACCGGTTCGTTGTTCTTTACGGTTCTGGCAGAAGTTTCATGATGCGGAAGAGCGGAATTGGGGCCGGAGCCTATGATGATGTTAAACGAGGGTCCCTTTGCGCCGAAAGACTGCATTATGTCTTCAATCTCTAAGCATATTGAAATTTCGGTCCTGCCCGGTTTTATTCTGGGCTTCATTATTTTAAACGCCCTGGACGCTATTGCGCACGATTTCCTGACTGCTTCAATTTCCGCCCCTTCTTTTATCTTTCTTAACGCGGCAGTCAGTCCTTTTCTTTCAATCAGGCCTTTTTTTCTCCAGAAAACCCCCCTCGGATAAGTTTCCGTCTCGGGTTCAAACGCGGTTTTACGGAGTTTGCAGGAATTTATCGTTGAAATAACCTCATCCATGATGCTGTCCGGCGCGAATGCCTTGACAAAATCAACCTTTGACCTGAAATGCTCTAAAAGCATTTTGGGCAGATATGCCCGGGCATCTAGTCTTGAAATCAACAGCATGTAACCTTCCAGATGAAAGCCGGTAAGGAAACCCAGTTCAAAAGGTCTAGTGACCACCATGGCGTCCAGTTTCTCTACTTTTAAAATTTTTTGAATATCTTTAACTCTTTTCTCATAAATGTTCATAATTTGACTATTTTACTTTTTTTATACAAATTAAACAATTTCAGGTAATCCTGCACGCTTAAATTCTGCGGTCTGGCTGCAGGGTCTATGCCCGCTCCTGCCAGAAGTTTTTCAATAGCCGGTCTGGGCGCGGCCATGGAAGCGGAAAGGGAATTTAATACGGTTTTTCTTCTGTGCCTGAAAGCCATTTTCACAAGTTCTGAAAATTCTCGTTTTTTTTCAACGGTATTCAGCTCGCCTGCAGCTGATTCCTGTTTTTCAAAAGTCAGCGCTGCGGAATCCACTTTGGGAGCAGGCAGGAAATCAGAGGCTTTTATTTCCATGAGTTTGGAAGGGATAGACAACGTCTGGCAGAAAACGGAGAAATAACCGAAATCGCTGTCTCCTGTTTTCGCCGTGATTTTTTCACCCACTTCTTTCTGAAACATGAATACGGCTGAATGAAATTTGTCAAAAAGAAGCGTTTTTTCAAGTATAGCGGTAGCGCAGTCATAGGGCAGGTTGCCGATGAACGCGGGTTTACGGCAATGCGCAAGTTCTTTATCCGGATTAAATTCCAGAAAATCCGCAGCGCAGATTTTCAACCCCGCGTTCCTGAATTCGGCATTTAGAAACTCAACCAGATTTTTGTCTATTTCAACAAGGCAGAGGTTCGGGGCGTATTTGAGCAGGAAGCGGGTCAGCACGCCTTTTCCCGGCCCTATCTCAACCAGATAATCAAAGGACATTGAATCCAGAAGACCTGCAATTCTGGCTGCGACGTCCGCATTTTTTAAAAAAATCTGGCTGTATTTTGGCATATATAACCAGTGATCAGTGGATAGTTAGGTAGTGACTAATAGCAAGTGATTAGTGGATAGTGAATAGTGGTTGGTAAAAGTGAGAATTTCTTCCTCTAACCACTCGCCACTAACCACTAATCACTGTCCTTTTATTGTTTCCAGTTTCAGTTTGATTTCTTCGCCTGTCTTCCACACGTCTCCTGCGCCTATGGTTATGACCAGATCGCCTTTTTTAAGATTTCTGACTACCTCCATGGCGCCGGGGAATTTCATTGAAGGAACGCCTTGTTTCTTCATGTGATTGAGGAGAAGCCCGGCGTCAATCCCTTTTATGGGTTTTTCTCCGGCCGGATAAATATCCATTACATAAACCATGCCGGCTTTTTTAAAGGCGCCCGCGAACTCCCTGCGCAGTATTTTTGTTCTGGTATATCTGTGCGGCTGGAAAACGGCTATTATCCTTCTTCCTTTATGCATGGATGAGACGGTTCCCAGGGTGGCTGATATTTCGGTCGGGTGATGGCCGTAGTCGTCAAGAAAAAGGACTCCGCCGGCCTGCCCCATGTTTTCAATTCTTCTTTTGACTCCCCTGAACCTCCTGAGCCCTCTTGCAAGGCAGTCAAATTCAAATCCCAGATATTTCCCGCACGCGAGAGCGGCCAGAGAATTCAGAATATTATGCGCTCCCCCCACCGTCATTGTAACGGCGCCGACCGGCTTTCCCCGGAAAACAGCTGTATAGCGGATGCCGTCCGGGCTCATTCTGATGCAGCCGGCCTGCCAGTCCGCCTTGTTTTTTATGCCGTAGGTTATAAACGGAACTTTGACATATCTGAAAATGGAGGAAAGCCCGGCATCGTCCGCGCATAAAATCGCTGAGCCGTAAAAAGGAACTTTTAAAATATGCTTTAAAAACGCGGATTTCAGATTTCTCATATTTCGGTAGTAATCCAGATGGTCCGAATCTATGTTCGTAACGCACGCCGCAAGGGGCGAAAAATGGAGAAAAGAACCGTCCGATTCATCCGCTTCCGCAACGAGATACTCCCCGGAGCCGAATTTGACGTTGGAAGATATGTTTTTGAAAATCCCCCCGACCACTATTGTGGCGTCTGCTCCGGCTGATTCCAGCGCGGAAGCTATCATGGAAGCGGTTGTTGTTTTGCCGTGAGTGCCGGCGACCGTAACCGTTTTCCTGACTTCGGCTATTTTGGCAAGCATCATGGCGCGCTGGACCAGCGGCGTTTTCTCTTTCAAGGCGCGTTTTATTTCAGGATTGTCTTCGCTTACGGCCGAACTGACCACCACAATGTCCGGGTTCCGCAGGTTTCTTTCGGAATGACCGTAGCGCACGTTTATTCCGAGACCGCGCAGGTTTTTCGTAATTTCGCTTTCTTTTAAATCCGAACCGCTTATTTTATAGCCCATGGAATGAAGCAGAACCGCTATGGAGCTCATTCCGATCCCGCCTATTCCCACGAAATGAAGATTTTTAATAGAAGACAACGAAAAATCAGAAGTAAATTTAATCATTTTCCCCCTGCCGCGGCTTCCTTATGCGTTTTATCCAGGACTCCAGCCACTCTTCAACTTCCTTCTCTATTTTCAGCCTGTTTTTTTCCGAAAGTTCAATCATTTTCGTGCCTTCCATTCTGGAAAAAGTCCCGCAAAAAACTTTTGTCCCGGGCCGCATCGTCACGAGAACCGGGCTTTCCGATAAGAGGCTTTCGGTCACGGAGTTCATGAAAACGCCGGATGCAAGCGTCATAGCGCCTATTTCGTCTATCACGAGTATTTTATTCAGCGCAAGGCCTTCCCTGAGGGCATTGACCGCCGTGTTCTCAAACGCTTCCAGATTAACGCCGTACTTGTTGAAACTCTCTTTTGAAATGATTTTTTTTGACGCGAACAGCGTTTTTTCCCCGCCTATCGGCTGCACCGCGAAACCGATTCTCGCGCCGTTCTCTCTGATTTCCTCGGTAAAGAACCCCGCAAGCCAGTATTTATAGTTTGAAACTATTTTTCTGATAAAAAGAGCCTTCTGGGACTGCGATTTGCTGGAAATTATCATGTTTTTATAAGGCATACCCGATGTCTACCGGCATAAAAAACGCGTCCCAGAGAATAAACTGCGTCTTTTTATTAAGTATAGAAAATTTTTTAACCTCTTCTATGGTTTTATTGATTTCAGGAATTGCGTCAGCAAGCCATTTTAAATCCGTCTCGTTATAAACCCCCACGCCAACCCGGTTGGCGTGGAGTGAAACGGGGTAAAGATTTTCAAGCGTCTTTTCAATGACCCGGCCGGTTTTCCGCATTTTTTTTCTTTTTACCACGTAATTTGAATCCGGGTTGACCAGGTTCAGATACGAATAAAGAAAGCGGTCATAGGCGCAGGAAAAGCCCAGAGCTTTTATTTCTTCAAGCATGTCTGAAAGCCGCATGAAAACGAAAAGTTTTTTGAGCCATGCGCCGGTCGTTGATTCAAACGATTTAATCGCCGGATAAATTTCCCCGAGAGGAGCGCCGGATTGTGTTTTTGCAATCAGCTCAGCCGCGGTTTTCGCAAGCAATCCGGATTCATAAGCCAGTTTCCCGTTTTCCCGGCTGGGAGGCATTGCTCCCAGCGCCTGATGAGGTCGTCGGCATAGCCTCCGACACCTGTGGGTCGGGTGGCATAGCGCCCGACACTTGATGAGCCAGAGGCTCGTTGTTCCGCCGCAGTGCGGCTGTTCCGCCAGCGGCTCGTTGTTCCGGCTGTTCTTTCCCGCAAACAAACCGGATTTTATGTTTAAATCCTCCGAAGCGAACATAAGATACAGCAAGACGATGTTCCTTCTCAATGCCTCTCTTTTATTTTCAATTGATTTTGATTCTTTCCCTGTTATGACCTTCCTGCCTTTCAACGACGCCGCCTCAATAAGAAAAGTCTGGTAAATTGAAAATGTTTCTTCAAACAGCTCTTTTATTTTACCGCCATTCCCCTTTCCGCGGCTTAAAAATATTTCACCGATAGCGGCTTGTATGGCGGACATGGCCCCCGAGACGTTTTTCACTTCTTTATCCAGGCCAGCGGCGTTCAAACGGAAATCCGCAAAATCTTCAGCGAAAAAATTTTCGTTTATTTTCTGTTCAAAACGCCCGAAATCCATGACATGGACGTTCTCATAGCGTCCGGCGAAAAGCCTGTCAGCCGTAATTTTCACGGTTTCATCAGGCATGCTCCTGTCCGCAGCGGCTTTTTCAAGAGCATCCAGAATCGCGAGAAAATACGGATTGACTAAAATCTTATACGTTACTGCAGGCTCGGCAAAATACGCGCTGTCCGGGATTTTCCCGCCGGTTGCGCCGCCCAGATAAAGGTAAATCTCAGCGGCTTTGCCGGGATTGCGCTCAATCCATCTTATAAGTTCCTGGCGGGTTTCCGAATAAGTTTCTCTGGCAGTAAACCCCGTTAGAAATCCGCCCTGCCCTTTGGGCACGGCGACAGCCCCGCCTATGGCGGGGCTTATTTCTAACGGGGTAAAATCCGGTATTCTGTTCTGAAAGCCTCCTTCCATGATTTTATCAGCCAGCCTGCCCCTGAAAAAAAGGTCCGTCATAAGACGGTCTCTTATGCCGGCCGACTCTGCTGCGTTGATGTTTGAAGCGTCAAACTCGGCAGTTTCTGAAAAGGCCGGAGCCGGTTTCGGCAGGGTCTCCCCGCCATACTGCTGAGGACACGCGCAGAAAAACATAATAAAAAAAACCGCGAACTTCATAGATTTTTATTCTAACAAATTTAATTTGCCTGATGAGATGGAATTTTGTTATTATAGACGATATGACACAGAAAACGACTTTACCCGAACTTAAAAAAGTTGAATCAACCAGAAAACATCATTCCATTGATGCCGAGGGCAGAATTCTCGGAAGGCTTTCAACAGAAATAGCTTCTCTTCTAATAGGAAAGCACAAGCGGTTTTATACCCCGTTTATTGACTGCGGCGATTTTGTGATTGTCCAAAATGCGTCTAAAATCCGCCTTACCGGCAGAAAAGAGGAAAACAAATTCTATTTCCGCCATTCAGGTCATGCAGACGGCGCTAAAATAATACCTTTTAAAAGACTGATGCAAAAAGACCCGTCCAAAATCCTGTTTTTGGCTGTCAAGCGGATGCTGGACGCCAACAAACTGAGAGCCAGAAGACTTAAAAGACTGAAAATTTTTGCGGGTGAAAATATTCTCTGTAAATTCGCAAAAACTGATGAAATATCTTAAAAGAGGCAAATGCAAATGAACGACACCAACGTAATTTCCGCTACTGGAAGAAGAAAAACATCGGTTGCGCAGGTCAATCTGATAAAAAACGGCGAGGGAAAGGTAACCGTCAATTTAAAATCCCTTGACGAATATTTCGGCGGCAGGGAAAACCTGAAAACCATGGTAATCTCTCCCATGTCCCTGCTCAAAGAAAAAAACCTGGACTTCAAGGTGAAAGTAAACGGGGGCGGCATTTCAAGCCAGGCAGGCGCCATAAGACACGGCATGGCGCGCGCCATAGCTGAAATGGGTGACACTTTCAGAAGCACGATGAAAAAAGCCGGATTCCTCACCCGCGATTCCAGAATGGTTGAAAGGAAAAAGCCCGGCCAACCGAAAGCCAGAAAGAGATTCCAGTTCTCAAAACGCTAAAAATAGCAATTAGCGAACAGCGATTATCCGTTCGCCTCTTTCCTCAAATGTTTGGAAAAGACAGATCTTTGTCTCAAGTTCTGAAACTGATTTCCTGCATCATAAAATCGCTGTCTTCCTGCGAAAGAACCGGAAAAGCAGACTTTCGCGGATTTCACCGGGAATGTTTCAAAACGAAAAAATGCCTTTTAAACGACCCTTCTTTATCAAAACTTTCAAAATTTGCATCTGACGCGGAAGCATTATCGGCTTTCATTGAGAAAATTATTTCCGAACTGGATTTATATGAAATCACCCCCGGGCAGACTCCTTTTGTTCTTCTCGGCGGAATAAAGCCGTGCCTCATGGAAATCAAAAAACATGCCTCAGACTCCGGCCGCTCGCAGCGCTCGCTGCACCGACTGCGGACAATGCCGCCCTGCTCCGACAAACAGGCGAATCCCGCAAAAGCAAAACAACTCCTGGCCGGACTCTGCAAAGAACTGCATGCCGCGAAATTAGGCGCGGCGGGAGCCAAATCTGATTTTATAGGAAATCTCAAATTTAGTGGCATATATTCAAAATTTGAATTATGCCTGTTTCACCTTGAAAACATGATTGAAATAACGCTTGAACTGAAAAACAGGTCGCCTGATACGCATAGCGTTTGATGCGACACGGCCATAGGCCAGGGAGAAATAAAAATGAAAAATCTCTTACTTGCGATTATTGCGCCGGCAGTTTTTGCATTCAATCTCAGCGCGAAAACGATATTAATATACCACACAAGCGACGTGCACGGCTGGTATTCCTCAAAAGAGGCCGCATGGGACAAAGAAAACCCGAAAAGGAAAATCGGAGGATTTGCCGCTCTGGCTTCTCTGCTCAAAAAGGAAAAAAATCCGTACGTTCTTCTTGATTCAGGGGACACTTATCAGGGAACGCCTGAAGGAAATTTTACAAAGGGAATGGCCACCATAATGCTGATGAACCAGCTGGGATATGCCGCCTGCGCGGCCGGAAACCACGAATATGACTACGGAGAAGAGAATTTCAAAAATCTCGCGTCAAGCGCAACCTTCCCTTTTCTCGGAGCCAACGTGTACTATAAAGAAACCGCTAAACCCGTAGAATATCTCAAGCCCTATACAATCGTTGAAAAAAACGGCAAAAAAATAGGCGTAATAGGCCTTGCCGGAAAACACACTTCCATAACCACCCTGCCTTCAAACGTAAAACACCTGGAATTCAGGGATGAAACAGCTCAGTCATACGTATGGACGCAGGAAATCAAAAAACAGAACCCTGACGTTATCGTGATTCTTCTCCACGAGGGAACCGATCCCTCTATTTCTCTCCAGAAAGCGGACATGACTTCATGGACCCCGGACAAAAAACAAGCCTCGTTCGGAACCATAGCAGTCGCAAGAAGTTCAAAAGGCGCTGATGTGGTATTGGGCGGACATCTGCACACGGGCATTTTCAACGGATACTTTGACAAAGAAAGCTCAACCCTTATATCGGAAAGCTTCTGGGGTCTGACCGACGTGACCAGAATAGACCTTGAATTTGACGACGCAACCGGAAAATTTAAATCAGCTTCCGCTAAATTAATCCCCCTCTGGATTGACGAAACAGGGGAAGACGAGAAAATCCTTGAAACCATTGAAAGTTTTTCAGCTGTCGTGAACAAGGAAATGGACAGGGTTATAGGCAAAACCGAAATTGAAATAAACGAGACCCTTCCGGGGAGCGGAAAATTTGACTCTCCCATAGGCAACTGGTTCTGCGACATTCTCAGAAAACACGCCAAAACCGACATTGCGGTGCAGAACACAGGCGGGATAAGATCTTACCTGAAAAAGGGCGACATAAGAATCAGGGACATATATCACATCATGCCTTTTGAAAACACCCTTGTCACCTTCAAAATCACGGGCAGGCAGCTTGAAAATATGATGAGGGAGAATTTGAGGCCGGAAAGAAGCAAAATGCAGGTTTCAGGCATAAAAGTCAGGTTCAGGATGAGTTCTGAAAGAAAGCCGGTAGAGATATACATTGAAAGGAACGGAAAAAAAGTGAATCCTGAAGACGAGTTCACGATTGCCACGAACAACTATCTGACTTCAGGAGGATTCGGCGAGAAATTTATTTCTGAAATAAAGGAAATCGCCGACACTATGATTCCCATCAGGGACGCGCTGATAAAAGGCGTGGCTGAGGCCCGGACCATAAGCAAACAGCCTGATTCCGGAAGAATAATCAAACTGGAATGAAAATCCGAAATTTATCCGCCGCAATCTTTGCAGGCGCGCTGCTTCTCAACGCGGGATGCGCCAAAAAAGAAGTCTTGAACCTGTATTTTACTTCCGATGCCGAAGGCTGGATATGGTCGAGAAAAACGGAGAAAGAACCTGATAAGGAAACCGGCGGGTTTGCCGTGTTAAAGAAATTTCTGAATTCCGGAAAACAAAGCGGAATAGTCGTTGACGGAGGCGACTGGTTCAGCCAGACGCCGGAAGGATACCTGAGCAAAGGCAAAGCCTCAATTGAATGCATGAACCTCTCCGGATACGGCCTTTCGGCTCTCGGAATTACCGACCTGAAACTGGACCCGCAAGCCCTGCAAAACCTCATGGAATCGGCCTCTTTTCCCGTAATATCCTCCAACATTTATCTTAAAAACGGAAAAAAACCCGTTCATCTTCAGGACTATTTCATTTTTGAGACCACAGCCGCAAAAATAGGTTTTCTTGCAGTAACCATACCGGACCCCGCCAAACCGGGTTTGTCGAAAATCCTGAACGCTTACAAAATAGAAAGAGCGGATAAAGAAATTCAGCGCGTAATGACGCTTTTAAATAAAAAACGGGTAAAAATTACGGCGCTTTTTGTAAGCGCGCCGGCGGAAAAAAAACTTGACCATGCCTTTTACGAGGAACTGCTGAAATCAGCCCGGGAAAATCCCGATATAATACTCACAAATAACCTTGATACGGCCGGGAATCATAGTTCCCGGCGCTTGATGAGCCATAGGCTCGCTGTTCCGGAAAAGCCGGCCAGAATAAAAAACACCTGGGTAATTCCGGCCGCGCCGCGTCTTCTTACGGTTGAAAGAATAGATATTCATCTTAATCCTGCGGGTGAAACCGCAAAAATTTCCCATCAAACCGCTCTTCTTGATAAAGAAAAATATGGAGAGGCGCCCGATGTCATGGAAACAATAGACAAACACAGAAAAACGGCGGCAAAATATCTTGACCGCAGAATCGGTCATGCCCCCGAGCCTCTTGAAAAATCCTTAAACGGCCGGTCGCCTGCCGGAGAATGGATTTGCGACTGCATGAGAAGATGGGCGAAAACAAACGCGGCGGTATTGACCCATGAAAACCTGCTCTCGGGGTTAAACAAAGGAGACGTAACTCTGAGAGACGTTTATAACCTCGCTGACTACGATGCCACCCTTGTATTCGTGAAAATGCGCGGGCAGGGGCTTCTGAACATTTTAAACGAGCATTTAAAAACAGGCATAAGCGTCTCGGGCATTGAAGCGGTCGTTGAAAACGGCGGCATATCCCGGGCAAGAATAAACTCCAGAGAGCTTGCAGCTAACAGAATCTATAAAGCGGCTGTAGCTGACTCCATGATACAAAAGAACCCGGAAATGCTTTCCGAAGCCCTGGAATTCGCCAATTCCCGTAGATATTTAAGGGAAATCATGGCCTGGTGCGTTTCAAGAAATAGAACGATTGAAAAACCCGAAGGAGACAGAATAACAGAGCAAATAGTAAATAGCAAAATTAGTGATTGAGAGATTAAGCGATTAAGTCAAAGAGATAAAATGTAGCGTCCAGTTCTAACTGGACAAAATAAAAACAATTAACTTAATTTCTCAATATCTAAATCACTTAATTACTGTTTTATGTTTAGCGCGATAAAATTATTTTTTGCAAAATGGTTTCTGAGATTTAAAATTTTTTCCCTGCTTTTTGCCACGTGGGCGGTAATTTACAGCACCGTAACGCTGCTCGGTTTTAAAATAGGATTTGAATACGACGACTGCCTCGTATTTTCCGCGCCCGCTTTCCAGAAAACCATGAAAGAAAAAATAATAGAAGACGCGCCCGGTTACTGGGATTCGGTCAACGGCTCATACAAGCTTGAAAGAATAAAACCCCTGCCGTATCTGGCGCTCTGCCTTGCAAGGTTTTTCGGATTTGAAACCTGCGTCCTCTGTTTCAGAAACGAGGCCGGTTCTGAAAACATGGTGAAATACTGGAAGCCTCTTATAAAGGTTTTTTACTTTACAACGGATGAAAACGAAAGATATAAAACCATGGAAAAAGACTCATATCTGGTTTATTTTGCCAGTTCAGACACGGATGTCATACAGGCGCGCAAAGCGGAAATAGTCCCCGTAAGAGTCAGAAGAAGCGTAAAATCGCTCAATAAGCTGGAACATAACCCCGGGAAATTCAAGGAATTCATTCTCCCCCTGTCCGAGTTTTAACTGTGCCCTAAAAAATAGTAAAATATAATCCATATGCCGCCTGACTGCATTTTTTGCAAAATAGCCTCCGGGGAAGTAAAATCCAGGATAGAACATGAGGACGACGACATAGTCGTTTTTCATGATTTGAACCCCCACGCTCCGGTGCATCTTTTGATAATACCGAAGAAACACATCGGCCGGTTAAGCGAGTGTTCGGAAGACGACGTTCATCTTCTCGGCAAAATTCAGTTGGCGGCCAAAAAAATCGCCGCGAAACTGAACATAGAGAACGGCTTCAGGCTTGTTACGAACAACGGCAGGAATGCAGGACAGTCCGTTGATCATATTCATTATCATCTTTTAGGCGGCAGAAGAATGAACTGGCCGCCGGGATAAATAGGATAGTGAATAGTGGCCAGTGGCGAGTGGTTAGTAAAAAACTAACCACTAATCACTAACCACTTTAGTTAAAAGGGGTGCGACACAAAGAGAATTACCTTTTAGGAAGGGTTCAGCGAGGCGTTGACCGAAGGGAAAAAGCCGAGCGACGACGAAACGGGAAACCTTAGGTTTCCCTTGTAGAGCACCGAGCGCTGACCTTAAAAAGCGAGGCTTTAGCCCGAGCACGAATGTGCGAGGGTGCGAAAAGGGTGGTGATATTGTGGTATTTGTAAAACTCAGAGACGACGAAAACATTGAGGAAGCATTGAGGCGTTTTAAGCATGAGTGCGAAAGAAACGGAGTATTGAAAGAGATAAAACGCCGGGAATTTTACGTTTCTCCCAGTATAAAACGCAAAATTAAATCCCAGGAAATCAGAAGAAAACTCCGCAGGAATAGAAAATACTGAAAAAATTTCTCTCTTGACGGAACGCCGCGTTTGCTGCATGAATACAACTTTCTCGCAGTTGTATTTCTTTTATGACTTCCAACTCCATAATAGACTCCATCCGGGAAAGATTAGACATAGCCGATATAGTCAGAGACTACATTCCCTTCCTGAAAAAAGCAGGCAGGAATTATACGGCTCTGTGCCCTTTCCATAATGAAAAAACGCCCTCATTCAGCGTAAGCCCGGAAAAAAAGATTTTTTACTGTTTCGGCTGCGGCGAACACGGGGATATGTTCACGTTCGTGATGAAAATAGAAGGCCTGACTTTCATTGAAGCCGCTCAGAAACTCGCCCAGAAGGCGGGAGTGCCGTGGAAAGACGAAAACTATGCCTCGGTCTCGGCAAATGAAAAAGAGAAAATTGAGTTGAAGAAAGCCCTGAAAGCCGCTTCGGATTTCTATTCAAAATTTTTATTTTCTTCTTCTGCCGCTCATGCATTGAAATATCTTGAATCAAGGAAAATAAGCAGGCACAGCCTTGAAAAATTTTCAATAGGATTTTCCCCGGCACAGGGTTCGGTCTTGACCGAAGAACTTGCAAAAAAGGGATTCTTAAAAGAACGCCTGATAAAGGCCGGCCTTGCGTTCATCAGGGAAAACGGGCAAGCCATGGATTATTTCCGCGGAAGGATTGTTTTCCCGATTAAAAACACTCTGGGAGACGTCATAGGTTTGGGGGGAAGGGTTCTTGACGATTCCCAGCCCAAATATCTCAATTCGCCGGACACTCCCTTGTTTTCAAAAAGGCGCGTTCTTTACGGCCTTTTTGAATCCCTTCCTGCAATAAGAAAAGAGGGAAAAATTCTCATCCTTGAAGGTTACATGGACGTTATGGCGGCCCATCAGCACGGGATATCAAACGCCGCTGCCCCGCTCGGAACGGCTTTCTCTCAGGAGCATGCGGTTCTGATTAAAAGATACTCAAAAGACGCTGTTTTAATGTTTGACCCTGATGAGGCCGGGGAAACAGCAGCTGTAAAGGCCGGAGAAATTCTCATTGAATCCGGAATTTATCCGAGATTGGCATGCCTTGAAACAAATCTTGACCCCGATGATTTCCTCCAGAAACGCGGGAAAACGGAATTTGAAAAATTAATTGCCGGCGCAGCCGACTTGATGACTTTCAGAATAAATCTGATTCTTAAAAAAACCGGCGGAAAATTATCCGCGAGACAAAAATCCCTCGCCGCCGGATTCCTGATTGAAACCCTTTTAAAACAGCCGAATGAAGTGATTAAAAGCGAGTGGGTCAAAATGATTTCCCAGCGGCTCGGAATTGAACAGGAAGCCATACTCCTGGAGATGAATAAGAAGCGTCCGGGCGGACAGGCAGTCGCGCCGCATGGCGCAGGCGCGGTAAAACCTGAAGATGAAATACCGGCGATTGAAAAAGGAGTCATACAGCTTCTTCTGAAAAATCCGAAGTTTATTGAATGCGCGCAAGAGTTAACGGATGAAGATCTTCAAAGCGAGTTCTCCAGAAAAATGTTTAACGCCATCAGGGATTTCAGCAACGACTCCCCGGACGCTATCGTGGCCAAACTCGTCCGTTCATATCCCCAGTATTCGGAATCCATATTAAAACTCTCAATAGAGGCGATGGAAGACGACATTCATCCCGGAGTATTCGTGAAAAGCGTTGAAATGCTTAAAAAATTTTCCAAACAGAGAAAATTGAAGGAACTCAAGCAGAATGCACAAAACATGAGTCCTGAAAAACTTGAAGAATTCAGTAAATTGGCGATAGAACTCAAAGGAAAACAGGCGGAGGACTATGGTGCAGATTAGAAAAGCCCTGAGAGAACTCGTAGAGCTTGGCAAGGAATACGGCTACATAACTCTTGAAGAGATAAACAGGTCCCTTACCAACGCTTCAATGTCCAGCGAAGAAATTGACAGCCTCATGACCACTCTTGAGGATCTTGGAATAGAAGTGGTTGACAGGAAAAAGTACAAGATGGTGGCTGCTGCCGAAAAGGAAGCGTATACCGACGAATGGGACTCCACGCCCGACGTTTCCAACTCCATCAGGATGTACCTGTCTGAAATGGGAAAAGTGCCTCTTTTGAGCCGTGAGGAAGAGGTGACTCTTGCGAGAAACACAAGGGAAAGGGAAAGAGAAATGAGACTCCTCGTCCTTGAGTCTCCGATAACCATGCGGGAGATAAAAAACTGGGAAACCCTGATTGAGCAGGAAGAAATGACGACAAAAGAGCTCATGCCGAGAGGCCGCAAATCCGTCCAGCAGCTTTCAGCCATGAAGCGGAAAATAAAAAACGTGGCGTCCCTGATAAAAAAAACCGAAAAAGAAATAGAAAAACTGAGAGAGAAATTTAAAAAACCCGGCATCGCAAACGAAGTCAAAAAACAGATATCTGCCAGAATAGACGCCAAAACAAAGGCGATAGTGAGGAACATCATAAATCTGAACCTGAACCAGGAAAAAATCAAAAGGCTGACTAACAAAATAAAAAATTTTGCTCATAAAATAAAAGAATACAGGCTGGAACTTGAAAAATACCAGAAACAATACGGCGACATCGGCAAACTGAAAACCGATTATAATCTCGTCCAGAGAGGGAAAATGACGCCCGCCCATTTCAGATCCAGATGGGGTTATAACGCGACCGAGGTGGAAGCCGCCATTGAGAACATAGGAAACATCCAGGAAAAAGAAGACCACCTCATCCGCACTCTTCCGATAAGCGCCGGGGAATTCCTGAACCTCAACGGGAAGATAACGTTTCTTGAGGACCAGATACTTCAGGATAAGCTCAAACTCATAAAGGCGAACCTGCGGCTTGTGGTCTCAATAGCAAAGAAACACGTCAATTCAAATATGGAGCTTTCCGACCTGATTCAGGAAGGCGGACTCGGGCTGATGAAAGCAGTTGAGAAATTTGAGTATAAAAGAGGATTCAAATTCTCCACTTACGCCACCTGGTGGATAAGGCAGTCAATAAACAGGGCGATAGCCGACCAGGCAAGAACCATAAGAATTCCCGTTCACATGAAAGAACTCGTTTCAAAGCTGATGAAAGTCACGAAAAGATACAGGCAGGAATACGGCCGGGACCCTTCGGTTGAGGAATACTCAAAACATCTGCATATTTCAATGGATAAGGTGAAAAACGCCCTTAAAATAATGCAGGACCCGATATCGCTCGCCACCCCGATAGGCGAAGACGAGGATTCCCATCTGGAGGACTTCATAGAGGACAAGACGGGCATTCCGCCTTCAAATTCCGCAATTGATTTTTTAAGAAGAAGAGAAGTTTCAAAAATCCTGTCAACCCTTACGGACAGGGAAGCCAAAATCCTCAAATTAAGATTCGGAATAGAGACCGGCTATCCCAGAACTCTGGAAGAGGTCGGAAGGCTGTTCCGGGTAACGCGCGAGCGCGTAAGGCAGATAGAAGCAAAAGCCATAAGGAAACTGCGGCATCCTTCCAGAAGCAAAATACTGAGAGACTACACGGAATAAAAGCTCGTAAGTGCGTAAGAGCGTAAGTTTGTAAGTTTTTTTATGCTTACGCGCTTTCACTCTTTCTTCTGGGTTTTGCTCTCGGTAAGCATTTCATGAATGATGTCTTTTGCCGTATCTTTGGCGCCAAGCCCGACCGCAATGGCAAAAGCAAGCCCTATCGCCCCCAGAAATATGTTCAAACTGGATCTTATTATTTTCATCTCAATTCCTATCTGCTCAAGCGCCACTATGGCGGTAAACACCAGCACGACGAAATTGACTATCTTGGAGAGGGCTTTTCCCCCCTTCAAATTATTGGCCGTAGCCGAATTAAGCACAATCTCCGCAATCACCCTGGCGAAAAGAAGCCCGCCGAATCCTATCAGGATTGCGGAAGCGATTTTCGGCATAAATTCCAGAATCAACCGTTCAAGGATTTTTGCGACTATGGGCAGGTGCAGCATGTCAAAAGCCGCCACAAAAAAAACGAGTATCAGCGACCAGTATAACACGAAACCTATGATGTAAGTCGGAGACTTGCCGAATCCGAATCTTGCCATGATTTCATTAATCCCGATTCTGCTGGTATAATTGTCAAATTTCATTTTTTTGAAAAAATGTTCTACCACGGACCTGAGCAGCCTGGCCACAAAAATGCCGAACAGGATGAGAAGAAGAGCCGCTATCAGACTCGGAATATGTTTGGCAAAAATTCCCCAAGTTTTGAGAACGGGCTTTATAAAAAGACTTATGACGTCCTGCATCATAGTAACTCCTTAAAACAGTGATTAAGTGATTTAGTCATTAAGAGATTAAGTAATTGAGTTTTTACTTCTTAACTGAATTGCTGAATCACTTACTCACTTAATCACTATTTCCTCTTATGTATTATTATAACAAAATTGTTGCAAGATAATAGAAATGTCATGGTTATAGTTTTTTAGAAATGTCATGGTCGTAGTTTTTCTTTTTTGCTTCTTTTTTCTTTTTGTTAATTCTGTGGATACTGTTTATATCCAAGCCCTTGCAGAAGCCGGCTCTGG
>JACQWV010000027.1:22996-63050 GCA_016209085.1 Elusimicrobiota bacterium | reverse complement strand
CAGACACCTGTCGGAAACAGCCAGAATCTGCGCCGCAAGCAGAGCAGCGTTCGCCGCATTGTCTATTGCAACCGTTGCCACAGGCGCTTCTTTCGGCATTTGGAGCGTTGAAAGAAGAGAATCAATGCCTGAAAGTTTTGATAAGAGAGGCACTCCTATTACCGGTTTTGCGGTATGGGACGCTATAACGCCCGCCAGGTGCGCCGCTCCGCCCGCTCCTGCTATGAAAACTTTGGTGCCGTGGTTTTCGCAGGTTTCAATGATTTTTTTCAGGTAATTCGGAGCCCTGTGCGCCGAAGCCACTAATACCGCGCATTCTATCCCCAGTTCTTTCAGGATTTGCTCCGCTTCTTTCATTACAGGAAAGTCCGACTTGCTGCCCATTAAAATCGCAACTCTTGGTTTATTCATAAGAAGCGTCTCCCGGGAATTTTAATAAAATTATACAATTACTCGTATTCAAAAGATAATCCAATTTTCAAACGGACAGAAACCGGCCCCCAATAATCCGAAAAAGAAAAATACGCTCGGTTATTTTGCGGATTCTTTACTTGAGGGATTCGGGTTAATAGGCAGGTAAAATTCCACCACCGCGCCGGAGGGCTGCCGGTTGATAAGAGAAATTTTTCCCCCGTGCCTTTTCATGGTCTCGCTGGCCCCGAAAAGACCCAACCCGGTTCCCCCCTTTCTGGTGGTTTTATATGAGGCTATTGGCGAGGAAAGCATTTCCCGGGGAAAACCCGGACCATTGTCTTCAAAACTTATTTTAACAAAATCGTTTTGGCGCATTGCGCTGATTTTCAGCGCTCCGCCGCTGGCAAGAAAAAAAAGCGAATTAACGATGATATTAATAAAAGAGCGTTGTATGTGGAGCATGCTCATATTCAGTTCTGGCAGGCCTTCTTCCATAAAAACCGAAACAGATACGCCTTTTGCGCGGATATGATATTCTAACATGGCAAGCGAACTTGCAACGGCATCTTTTATGCTGCATGGTTTAAAATCGTAGCCGCCGCTTTTCATAAAATCAATCGCATTGATTATTATTTTTCGGACCATCAATGCGGCGGTAATTATATTTTCAATATCATTTTTGCATTGCCCGTTTTCTTTAATCTCCTCTTTCAACACCTGAGAACCCACGAGTATCACGCCGACCATATTGCTTATATCGTGCAGAAGCATTGGCGCCAGATTGCCTGCTTCCGCGGCAGAATAAGCATTAAGAGCTATAAAATCCCGCTTTGAGGCATCTGTTATCAATTTTTCTACTTGATTTCTTTTAAACTCCATCTCTGCCTCAAGCCGTTTTTTGGCAAACGCGATCCGGTATATAACGAATGCGGATGAAATAAAAACTCCGGCTTTTACACCCAGCGACAACATGTGAGTCGTTTCCGCCATGGCCGGGCGCAGGGAGCATGATGCCAGCGCCAGAATACAAAACGCCACGGTTAGAACAGATTCAACCGCCAAGCCTGTAAGAGCGGCAGTGAATATCGGCAGCAGATAAAGCACCCAGAAATATGAAAGATATCCGCCTGACTTCGCAATCACAGCAGCTATTATGAAAATATTGGATAACAATACCGTATCCACAAACCATATGCTGACGCTGCCGCGGGCGCTAAGAAGGCGGTTGAAGGAAAAATTGGCGGCGAACAACGACATGAAAAGCAGAAGCAGCGGCGGATAAATTGATAGATGACTTTGTTTGTACAGGTAAAAGATAAACACCATGAAAATTGAGAAAATGATTTCATAACGGGTTTTGGAGAATGCAGTGGTGTCGCCGCGTTTGGGAAAATATATGCTTAATGTCATATATTGCCCCCAATGTCTTTTCTGTAATGCATTCCGTCAAACGAGATGTCGGAAATCGCCGAATAGGCTCTTTTCCTGGCTTCCTCAGCCGTTGAGCCGAGCCCGGCCACGTTGATTATCCGGCCGCCGCTGGTGAGCCATTTTGCGTTTTCCCGTTTTGTGCCGGCATGGAATAGAAAAATGTTTTTGGAATTCTGCACGTATTCAAGCCCGCTTATTTCTTTTCCCTTCTCTGGATTGTCGGGATAGCCTCTTGAGGTTAAAACCACGACCGTTGAAAAGAGTTTCTGCGTTTCAATTTTCTGCCTGTTCAACCTGCCCTCAACGCAGGATTTTATTATTTCAAGCAAATCGGATTTTAAAAGCGGCAGAACCGCCTGCGTTTCAGGATCCCCGAACCTAACGTTGAATTCAAGGACTTTCGGCCCCCCTGCGGTCAGCATCATGCCCGCGTAAATAATTCCGCAGTAGGAAATGGCTTCCCGTTGTATTCCTTCAATAAATCCGGAAAGAATTTCTTTTTCTATGGTTTTCACGGTTTTGGACTCAAGCTCAACCGGGCATATGGCGCCCATCCCGCCCGTGTTCGGCCCCCCGTCTTTGTCAAGCAGACGCTTGTGGTCTCTTGAAACAGGCAGCAAGAGAAAGGAATTCCCGTCCACAAAAGCCATTACGGAAACTTCTTTTCCGGTAAGGAATTCCTCCATTACGATTTTTGAACCGGAAAAACCGAAAATCCTTTTGTCCATGAAATCGGAAACGGCCTCAAGCGCTTCCGCCTCGCTTTTGCAGATTCTCACGCCTTTGCCCGCAGCCAGGCCGTCGGCTTTTATTACCACGGGGTATTTTTTGTTGTTTTTGATTTTTTCCTTTGCAAACTCCGAATCATGAAGCGTTTCAAAATCAGCGGTGGGAATGAGGTTCCTCTGCATGAATTCCTTTGCGAATTGTTTTGACGCCTCCATTGCCGCTCCGCGCTGGGAAGGGCCGAAAACTTTTATGCCCTTGCCGGAGAGAAAATCGCCGATTCCCTTTGCGAGCGGCTCTTCCGGGCCCACCAGCACGATATGTATGTCTTTTTCCAGACAGTAACCGGCGATTGCTTTGAAATCGGACTGGGAGATGCCGGGGCATTCGGCAATCTGGGACATGGCCGGGGAGCCGGGTATTGCGTGAAGGGTTTTTAAAAGAGGACTCTGTTTTATTTTCCAGGCAAGACAGTGCTCCCGTCCGCCCGAACCGATAATCAGGACATTCATAGATAATCCTTTTGTTTTTCACATCTTCTCTTAAAAATAAAGCGAGATGGTTGTTTCAAAATATATTGACGGAAGGCGCACCTTCCAAAGCGGCGGCAAGAGGTTTTGGTTGTCGCTTGGTTCTTCTACCACATAAACCTGTTGTTCAAAATCCTTTTTAAGGATGTTCAGGTTGGCAAACGCGCTCCAGCCAAACCTAGATTGAGGCCGCCATTCAATGCCTGTTTTAAGATAAGGCGTGATAAAGTCTGTTGTTACAGTATTCAGGTACACGTTGTAGTTTTTTCCACCAGCTGAATATCTGCTTTCCGAGTCTTCGAAATCACCCTTCGGGTCTATCTGATACATGGCTACTCCTGCGCCCAAATGCCAGTTGAATTTTTCAGAAAATTTTTTTATCCGCTCCAATGTTAGTCTTAACAAGGAACAAGTATATCCGGCCTTTATGCGTCCCTTTGATAAAACTGTCGCCGGCGTGGTATAAAGGTCTTCAGCTCCGCCGCCGGTAAAACTGCTTATGGATGAGTAGTCAAGCTGTAACATGTATTTCGGCTTAAACCAGTACCTTATGCCGAACCCGCCGCCAAGTTGGTTCATATCCGGGTTTGTCGGCGTCAGGGTTATGTTATTATAAGACTGCGGACCGAGATTCTTGTCAACTGAAGGAAAGCCGTAGGACATACCCAGAAACACTCCTATGGCTTGATATTCAGGGACCAGAACCAGATAAGATTCAGCTTCCTTGTCAAAAACTTGTATCGGGACCTCAATGATTTCAGAAGCGAGCATTTCCGAAGTTTCTGCGTCTACCAGCTTAAATGTCAGCTGGTATGATTTTCCTATTTTAACAACATTCCCAAGCACCAGCAGTTTAGCTCCCAGAATCCGGCCGATATCCGCGGCTGTTTTTGAATCCACAGCGCCTGAAAGCCCCAGCTTCTGTTCCTTAAGCACTTCTTCCAGCTGAGTGCGCTCAACTATTTTGAAAACCCCTCCTTTTACAAGATAATGCGTCAAAATTTCTCCAGCAGCAAAATTCACCCTTTTTTTAGAAAGTTTCTCGTCAGCCTGAAGGGGAAAGACAGTAAGGGAGGAGCCCTTCAATCCTTTGCCCTCGGCTGATTCACCGAGCTTTAAAGCTATTTTTTCTATTTTGGGATTTAATTCGTTTGCTGATACAGTAATATTTGAGCAAAAAATAAACAAAAAGATAGAAATAAGATTTATTAATTTTCGCATTTCTCCTCCATCAGAGCTCAATAAAAAAAGATTAATAGATTTTTTGACGGCCCTTGATGACGGTCGGGTAACGTCTTTTATCGGCGCTAATTTTAAATGAGCCGTGAATTCCCGTATCTTCTGGTCAGGCTGTATAAAAGAGCGGCCCGTGTAATGATTTCGCATAAAAGCAGTCTGGTAAGGAATCCAGGATTCTTTGGAAAAACCAAGTGCGTACACAGAGCCGGAATCAGGCACTCCTGTCACCATGTCCGCTTTTATGCCTTTCATTTCCCTTGCAAGAAATTTTCCTATTTCATACCGGGTCAGTTGCACGGTTCTCCCGCACACGAAGGAATCCGGCCTGGCAAAATAAACTTGTTCAAAGATGCATCTAGTGAACTTTTTGTTTTCAGCAAACCTGATTGAGCGCAGTCTGCCTTTTTCTATTATTACCATTTCTCCGGGCTCTATTTCCCGCATAAATTTCCCGCCGGCCACGTGTATGGCGCAGGTTTCCGAAGAAATAATCCAGGATTTGCCCATCTTGCCGAGCACAAGGGGCCTGAACCCGTTCGGGTCGCGCGCTCCAAGGATTTTGCCGGGAATCATAAAAACAAAAGAATAAGCGCCTTCAAGCTTCACAAGGTTCCGGATTAAGGTTTCTTCAAAGGTCCTTCCCCTGTGCCGGGACATTAGCGTTTTTATTGTCCGTTATCGCAAAGATTCCACACATATCAATTACATTCTATCAAAATTGAACCAAATGACCCATTTCGGACAAAAATTTTGATTATCTCTACAACAGGTGGGACCCGAGAACCATGGATTAACCCGAATTCCCCATTTATTCTCCCCTCCGCATGGCTTATAAATACGCCTCTTTACGGTGCGAAATCCTTAGAATTAATATGCCTTGAGGTATTTGAGCGTATATAACCCGATAATTGCCGATTCTAAAACGATAAAGTCCCTTAAATTCGCCCGTAAGTTTTTTGCTTTTTATCTTTGCCCGGTGTAAATTTGAGAATTCCTTCCCAATTTTTGACATTATTTCTTTTCTCATGGAAGCGTCAAGGCTGCGCAAATCTCTGGCTACGGATTTCTTATAGAGCACCTGTCCGCTCATTTAACAAGTTTCCTCATTTCTTTTGCGGCAATTATCTCGTCTGTCTCGTCATTTAACCTATCAATCGCCACCTGATAATCCGCATATTCTTCAAGATATATTTCCAGCGCCTTTCTGATTAAATAAGATTTTTCCCTGTGGGTTGTTTCTGCAATTCTGTCAATATTTGACAGCATGCTGACCGGTAACCTCAAAGCTATAAGTTTCAGGAATTCATGTCCCGTCGGCTTCTCTCTCATATTCTCTCCTTTTGCCGATTTTTTATACTTGTATATACAAGTATAGCAGAAGAAACTGAAAATGTCAAGACTTTAGACGACAAAGCCCGGGCGAACTTTATTTTGCGTAATCAACCGAGTTTTTAAAGATTTGATAACCTGCGGCCTGGATTTCTTTTATAGGTGTTTTTCTGTCAGGATTCTGCCATATAAACAGATTTCTTTCCGGGTGGGGCATTAAGCCGAAACAATTTCCTTTTTTATTTGTAATTCCAGCAATATCATGCATTGAGCCGTTGGGATTTTCAACGTAGGTTAAAGAGCAAAGATTTTCATTTAAAATTTCATCCATTATTTTTTTGTCTTCAACGATAAATTTCCCTTCGCCGTGAGCAATAGGCAGTTCAATTTCATCAGGCAGATTCTTTGTGAAAATGCATGGGCTTTTTTTATTGACTTTAAGTTTTACCCATTTTGCAAGGAAATGTCCGCACTCATTCGTATAAAGAGTGGAAACCTGTTTGTGTTTTTTGTTTTCAGGCAAAAATCCGGTTTTTACAAGAACCTGAAACCCATTGCAAATGCCGATGACCGGCCTGCCTTCATGTATGAATTTTTTTATGTTTCCCGCGAGTTTCCGTATTTTCACCGCGAAAATTTTTCCGGCCGAGATGTCGTCCCCGTAGGAAAACCCGCCGGGCAAAGCCAGAATTGAATAATCAAGGAGGTTTTTTTCTCCAGACACCAGTTTGTTTATGTGCACAAGCTCCGGCGCTGCGCCCGCGTGCCTGAACGAACTGAAAGTTTCAATGTCGCAGTTGGTGCCGGGCCCCCTTAAAATTATCGCCTTGGGTTTCATAATAATTTCTGCTTCCAGCAGTTTTTCAGGGATTCAATGTTTTCCTTAATAAGGACTGCTCCCTCTTTTTTTATCTCAAGGCAAGCAACGGAGGTCGCGTAACCTATTTTTGAAACAGGGAGCCCCCTTACGATTTTCAGAAAGGATTTTTCTTTGTCTGCTTTAACTTCCAGAATAAGTCTTGAAGGGGACTCTGCGAATAAAAGCTCTATTTCCGAGATTCCTTTTTCACGCGGCATATTGCTTAAGTCTATTTCTGCGCCGAGTCCGCCTGCAAAAGCCATCTCTGAAATTGCTGCTGCAAATCCGCCGTCTGAAACATCATGAGCCGATGCCACGAAACCAGCTTTAATCGTTTTTAAAATAGCATTGTACAATTTGACCGCTTTTTTTATGTCGGCCTGCGCAATATGATTATTTCCTGATTTTTCAATTTCATTATAAATTGAACCGCCCAGCCCTTTAGCGGTTATGCCTGCGATGAAAACCGGGTTTCCCGGAAGTTTTAAATTCATTGTTATTGCTTTTCTTATATCTTGGACAGGCGCGGTTGCTGAAATCAAAAGCGTTGTGGGAATCGCATAATCTCTGCCATTAGCGTCTTTTGACTGGTTGTAAAAACTGTCTTTTCCTGAAATAAAAGGCGCGCCAAAGCCCATTGCCGCATCATAACATCCCTCTGCGGCCAGCACAATGTCGCCCATGATTTCCGGGTTCTCAGGATTGCCTGCGCAGAAATTGTCCAGAAAAGCGGTTTTTATTATGTCCGCTCCCACGCACAGAAGATTTCGGACAGCTTCGTCGGCGGAATAGAGCGCCATCTGGTACGGATTGATTTTCCCGACAAAAGGATTAAATCCATGCGAAACTGCAAAACCTGAAAAATCGTTCAGGTCTCCTGTTGCGGAATGAGGCCATATCACGGCGGCATCGGACGGGCCGTTCTGATTCAATCCGGCAAGGGGTTTTACAATAGTTCCTCCCTGGACTTCATGGTCGTATTGCTGTATAACAGAGTGCCTTGAACACACGTTCGAATGAGACAAAATTCGCTTCAAAATTTGCAGATAGTATTTCTTATTCTTTTTGGGCGGCTTGTGACCCGTGACTTGCCTGCCCTTCCGAAGCCTGTCGGCGTAGGAGGGTAACCTGTGACTTGCTTGCTTTGCAAGCTTCGGGATTCCTCCGTGCAGAAAAGACATGTCCAGATTTACGACAGGGGTTCCTTTATGCGTTACCACAAGTTTTTTATCATTTGTAAAATGCCCAAGGCTACAGTATTCACAGTTTTCAGCCTCAAGTATTTCAATAAATTTTTTAATGTTTCCGGCGGGCACAGATAGAATCATGCGCTCCTGTGATTCCGAGACCCAGATTTCCCAGGGCGCTAATGAGGTATCTTTTAGTTTTGCGTTTTCAAGACAGACTCTTGCGCCTGTTTCAGCCCCTAATTCGCCTATAGCTGAAGAAAATCCGCCTGCCCCGCAGTCGGTAACCGCATTGTAAAGATTTAAATCCCTGGCTTTGAGCAGAGCGTCCAGGACTTTTTTCTCGTTTATGGCGTGACCTATCTGAACCGCCGAGGAAGAAGTTTCTTCTACTATGTCAGCAGAAGAAAAAGTAGCGCCGTGAATCCCGTCGCGTCCCGTTCTTCCGCCGATTGCAAGTATAATGTCCCCTGTTTTTGCTTTTTTATGTATTTTTTCAACAGGTATTATGCCCGCGCAGCCTACATATACGAGCGAATTTAATGCGTAACCGTCGTCAAAACATATTCCGCCCGCCGCAGTCGGGATGCCCATGCGGTTCCCGTAATCCCGCACTCCTTCAACGACCCCGCGGAATATCCGTCCGGCAGAGAGAGCATGGGGCGGCAGTTTCATTTTAGAATCAATCCTGCCGAAAAAGAAAACGTCCGTGTTTAAAACAGGCTTTGCTCCGAGTCCCACACCCATGATGTCCCTGATTACCCCTCCGACGCCTGTTTCAGCTCCGCCGTACGGTTCAATGGCGCACGGGTGGTTGTGCGTTTCAACCTTGAAAGCTAACCCCCATTTTTTATTTTTGCCGAATTCAACGATTCCCGCGTTGTCTTTAAAAACAGAAAGACACCATTTTTTATGAAGTTTCCTGGTGGCTTTTACAATGGTTTCTTTGAAGAGGTTTTTATATTTTTTCGTTTTGCCGTTGCATTTGAAAACAACGGGGCCCGCGAATGTTTTGTGTTTGCAGTGCTCGGACCATGTCTGGGCTATTGTTTCCATTTCCGCCCGGGTCGGGGGCCTTTTGAGTTTCCTGAAATGGTTTTGTATCTGCAAAAGCTCTTTTATGTTAAGGGACCAGCCGCAGGCATTATTCAAAGAGAGGAGTTCTTCGTTCCCAAGAAAGGCAAAGTCGTTTAAAAGTTTTACCGGGTTTTCCACATAAACATTTTATCAAATCTGCCGTTTCCGAAAAACGCTTGACCGGGCCGGGCAAAACAGGTATAATGAAAATGATAATCATTTTCAGTTTCGGTAATAACCTGCTTGGCCGCTTGATACGCATAGCGTTTGATGCGGCGCTGCCGTAGGCTTGGGGGATATTATGAAATATGCAAAGGAAGAGGCGGTTTTTGAAAAATACATAAGTTCAGGAAAACTTAAACAAAGCAAACAGAGAAAAAACATAATGCAGGCCTTTCTGGAATCCGGAAAGCACGTGACCGCCGAGGAGCTTTATAATGCCGTAAAGAGAAAATTCCCCTCGGTCGGGCTTATTACCGTATACCGCACGCTTAAACTCTTTTGCAAATGCGGGCTTGCCAGGGAAGTGTGTTTTGAGAACGGCACGGCCCGCTATGAGCACCTTTACGGCCGCCAGCACCACGACCATCTTATCTGCAGCGCGTGCGGGAAGGTCATAGAGATAGAGGACCCGGACATAGAAAAGTTGCAGGACAGGCAGTATAAAATGCACGGATTCGTTCCTCAGGGGCATAGGATGGATTTATACGGCATCTGCAGGAAATGCCGAATGTGTCAAAGATAAGGAAAAATAACATGGCGATTCCATTAACGGATTTGGACAGGGGAAAAACGGGAAAGGTGCTTGAAATTTCCGGCGGAAGAGGCATCCGGCAGAAATTAGACGCTTTGGGAATACGAACCGGCGTAAAAATAAAAAAAATAAGCTCGCAAATTTTAAGAGGACCCGCAATCGTCCAGGCCGGCAACACAAAAGTCGCCATTGGTTACGGAATGGCAGGAAAGATTATAGTGGACGTTGTTCATCACGAACATAAATAAATTCTTATGCGCAGAATACTGCTTGTAGGCAATCCCAATGTCGGCAAAAGCGCGATTTTTTCCCATCTGACCGGCATAAACGTAATCACCTCAAACTATCCGGGGACAACGGTTGAATTTACCAGAGGATATCTCTTGATAAAAGGGGGAAAATTTGAAATTATAGACATTCCCGGAACGTATACTCTGGAGCCGTGTTCAAAAGCGGAAAAAGTCGCGGTTGACATGATCAGTAATGAGGGCGGCGACGCAATAATCAACGTGGTAGACGCCACAAACCTGGAAAGGAATCTGGGACTTACTCTGCAATTGCTTAAACAGAACGCGCCGGTTATTGCGGCGCTGAATTTCTGGGATGAGACAAAACATCTGGGAATTCGCATTGATGCAAAAGGACTTGAAAACATACTGGGCGCGCCGGTTGTCCCCACCTGCGGCTTAACAGGAGAAGGCATAAAAGAACTAGTGGAGAGATTGCCTTTTACAAAATCAAAGACCTATGACTACAAGGAAGAGGAGAAATGGCTGGAAATAGGCGGCATCGTGAGCCGCGTGCAGAAATTATCTCACAGGCATCACACTTTTCTTGATAAACTGGAAGAAATATCCACGCATCCGTTAACCGGCATACCTTTTGCCCTGCTGATTCTTTTTCTGACTTTTAAAACAGTGAGGTTTATCGGCGAGGGATTGATAAATTACATTCTGGACCCTTTGTTTAATAAACTTTATTACCCGTTGATCGTTAACGCAGTAAATACGATTCTGCCTGTTAAATTTTTACAGGACATCCTTCTTGGAACAACTCCAAAAGTCATGGAGTCATTCGGTTTATTGACCACCGGCATATACATTCCTCTGGCAGTCGTCCTGCCGTATATAGCGGCGTTTTATCTGATACTGAGCGCTCTGGAAGACATCGGATACCTGCCGCGCGCGGCAGTTCTTCTGGATTTTTTATTCCACAAAATGGGTCTTCACGGATATGCGTCAATACCCGTAATTCTGGGGTTCGGCTGCAAAGTTCCCGCAATACTTTCCCTGCGCATCCTGGAAAGCGACAGGGAAAAGATAATCGCCGCTGTTTTGATTCTTATGATGGCGCCCTGCATACCGCAGACAGCCATGATTATGAGCCTGATCGCGCCGCACGGAACAGGATGTCTCCTCGCGATATTTTTACTGCTTTTCCTTATATCCGTATCAACCAGTTTTGCTCTTAATAAATTAATCAAAGGCGAAACGCCGGAATTGTTTCTGGAAATTCCGCCTTACAGGATGCCGCATGTCCCCACGCTGGCAAAAAAACTGTGGATACGGCTGAAAGCTTATTTTATGGAGGCGGCGCCGATGATAATTCTGGGCGTGTTTATAGTCGGCGTCCTGGACGCTCTTGGCGTAACGGATTTTATGGCCCGCAGCCTGGGCCGGCCGGTTGTAAGCATTCTGGGTCTTCCCGAAGAGACGATTTCAGTCATGCTGCTGGGATTTTTAAGGAAAGACGTTTCAATAGCCCTGCTTGCGCCGTTTGATTTGAACGCAAAGCAGCTTGTCGTCGCTTCCGTATTCATGGTCCTGTATCTTCCGTGCATTGCGACGTTTTTTACCCTGTCAAAAGAATCGGGAATAAAAAACGCCTTAAAGATTGTTTCCCTGATGTTGTTTACCGCCGTCCTTGCTGGCGCTTTGCTTAATTTACTGCATTACTGAGCTTTGCAGAAGCTCAGTAATGCGGAAGGTGTGTATCAACTCGTTTATAAGGACTTCTGAAACCGCATGTTTGAGTTTGCGCTCCGAATCAATAGAAAAATAATAGGCATGGCCGAATCTTACGTTTCCGGGTTTTTTATCAATGACGTCGGCAATTGTTTCTTTTACGCTTTCGCCGACCACATCCGTTATAGAGTCCTTAAGACAGATTTCAACCCGGAACAGGGCGGCATTGTCCGCAATCGGCGCCGCGAGCACTGCGAGTGGCCGGAACAGATTTTTTCCTTTTAGTTTGCGGGCTGCAAGAGAATATTCTTCGGTTACGGGGTCAATCAAAATCTCTTCGGCTATTTTCTTAAAATCTTTTTTTTCAAAATCACCGTCAACCCGGTAAAGACGGGAAATTTTGGCAAAAGCCGGTTTTGCTCCGGCATGCGCCAGCTTTGCGATAATATCCGCTTCCTCGTTTTTGGCGTATTTGTCTTTTATCCAGATTTCAATAATCATAATTTAAATGCCATCATGTAGGGGTGCGATTTATCGCACCCATCTAAGACGGGCTTGATAAATCAAGCCCCTACAAATTTATAAATATTTTATCCTATAATCCGCTCAAGTGCTTCTTTATATCTGGCCACTGTGCCTCTCACAACTTCTTGTGGAAGTGGCGGCGGAACGGAATTTTTGTCCCAGCCGGATTTTTTTTCAAGCCAGTCCCTGACAAACTGCTTGTCAAAACTTTCAGGACTTGTTCCGGTTTTGTATGCTGACTTATCCCAGAATCTTGAGGAATCCGGCGTAAATATCTCGTCTATCAGGATTATCTCGCCGTCAAGCTCCCCGAATTCAAACTTGGTGTCCGCCAGAATTATGCCGCGCTTTTCACTGTATTCAGCCGCGAATTTATAAAGCTCAATGCTCTTATTTTTTATATATTCTGCCTTATCCCTGCCCAGCACGTCGGACATCTGTTCAAAAGAAACATTTTCATCGTGTCCCTTATCTTCCTTGCTGGAGGGCGTGAATATTGGCTCAGGCAGTTTCTGCGCTTCAATAAGACCCGCAGGCAGTTTTATGCCGCAGATTGAGCCTGATTTTGAGTACTCTTTCCAGCCTGAGCCTGTTATATATCCGCGGACAATGCATTCAAAATCAATTCGCTTTGCCTTTTTAACCAGCATTGTTCTGCCGTTCAAATAATCCCAATCAAATTCTTTTGTTTTCTGACCTCTGACCTCTGACCTCTGACCTCTAATTATTGATTTGATTTGTTCTATATCTGATGTGATAATGTGATTTTTTATAATGTGCTTTGTTTTCTCAAACCAGAACAAACTTAATTTATTTAATATTTTGCCTTTGCCCGTTATTTCATTCGGCAGGATAAAATCAAAAGCAGAAATCCTGTCGCTGGACACAATCAGCAGATATTTTTCCCCCGCCTCATACAAATCCCGCACTTTTCCTTTATGTATAAGTTTCAGTTCAGACATGAATTTATTATTCCCATTCAATAGTGGCGGGTGGTTTGGATGTGATGTCATAGACCACGCGGTTTATGCCGCGGACTTCGCTCACAATACGGGAAGAAATTCCGCGCATGAGCCCGTGCGGAAGTTTTGACCAGTCCGCCGTCATTCCGTCAACCGATTCCACGCACCGCACCGCAAGGGTGTTTTCGTAGGAACGCTCGTCGCCCATAACCCCGACTGATTTCACGGGCAAAAGCACGCAGAAGGCCTGCCAGATTTTGTCATACCAGCCGGCTTTTATTATTTCCTGCCGCATTATCAAATCCGCTTTACGCAGGATTTCCAGCCGTTCCCGCGTCACATCGCCTATTATTCTTATGGCAAGGCCCGGGCCCGGGAACGGATGCTGCATGAGAATTTCTTCAGGCAGACCCAGTTTTCTGCCCAATTCGCGCACCTCGTCTTTAAACAGGAATTTCAGGGGCTCCACGAGGTCCAGTTGCATTTTTTCAGGAAGCCCGCCCACATTGTGGTGGCTTTTAATTGTCGCTGACGGGCCTTTTACCGAAACGGATTCTATCACGTCGGGGTAAAGGGTTCCTTGTCCGAGAAATTTTGCATTTTTTATTTTTTTCGCCTCTTTTTCAAAAACCTCTATGAACGTCCTGCCTATTATTTTTCTTTTTCTTTCAGGGTCAGTTGCACCCTTGAGCCTGTTGAGGAATATTCCGGAGGCATTCGCTGTTTTCAGATTAAAACGGAATTGTTTTTTAAATACTTTTCCTATCCTGTCTCTGTCGCCGGAACGAAGCAGTCCGGTGTCAACGAAAATGCAGAAGAGTTTTTTGCCTATTGCTTTGTGAAGCAGGGTCGCGGCGACGGAGGAATCAACACCGCCGGAAAGAGCGCAGATTGCGGCGTTGTCTTTGACCTGATGTTTTATTCTTTTTATCGTTTCTTCAATAATGCACGCCGGCGACCAGATTTCTTTATATCTGCAAATCTGTCTTGCAAAGTTTTCAAGAATTTTCATTCCATAATCGGTATGGTGCACTTCCGGGTGGAACTGGACAGTATAAAGGGCTCTTTCAGGATTTTCCATTGCTGCGAATTTTATGTCCGGAGTCTTTGCGGCCGGCTTGAATCCGGGCGGAAGTCGTTTTACTTCATCCCCGTGGCTCATCCAGACGCGGATTTGTTTTGGTATTCCTGCAAAAAGACGGGATTTGCCGGCTACGGAAAGAATAGAGAATCCGTATTCGCGCTTTTTGGCTTTTAATACTTTCCCGCCCAGATCGTGCGCAGTTAACTGCATGCCGTAGCAGATGCCCAGAACAGGAATTCCGAGATTAAAAATAAACGAATCCGGCTTGGGCGCGTTTTTGTCGTATACGCTGGATGGCCCGCCTGAAAGCACCAGTCCTTTTGGATTTTTTGAAAGAATTTCTTCAACGCCGGAGGAGCAGGGAAGTATTTCGCAATAAATTTTCAAACTTCTGAGCTTTCTTGCTATCAGCTGGGTGTACTGGCTGCCGAAATCCAGAATTAATATCTGTTCCATACTAACTATGTATTATATTCCACTTTATTTTGGAATGCAAAGCACAATGTTTCATAAGGATACTCATCTACAAAACGCTGACTTGGGCAAGGGGTGCACCTATCGTCACTTAAGTAGGTTTCTTACATAAACAATTCTTGCTGGTATATACTTTGTTTTTTTAAATACTCTTTTACTCGCAATATTATCGTTCTCTGTACAAGCAAAAATCTCTTTAAAACCCTTCTTGCGTGCAAATTTTATCGCATAGTTCATTAATGCAGTGCCTATGCCTTTTCCGCGGAGAACTTCGTGCACATATAATTCACATACCCAAAGATGTGAATTTCCATATTCAGATGTTATTTCAAAATCAACGTAGCCCACGGGACGCGCCTTAATTTGTGCAACGAAGCACCAATATGTACCTGTGTCCAGCCTTCTTAAATACTTTTTTTTAAGTTGTCGGAATTCATTCTTTGAGTAGTTTTTGAAATCACATCGCAAACAATAATCAACTACAAATTCAATAGTAATTTCGTCTGCTTGTCTTATTGAGATATCCATGTTCTCTATCCGTAGAGTTTTCTCTATTCTAACGGAACCCTTTTACTTTATTTCTGTTTTCCCATTCCGACTATCTGGGCTTTCTGCAGGAGTTTGCCTTCTACTTTTATTGACGGAGCGATTATTATCCGGCACAACTGCATTTCCCGCAGGTTATGACAGCCAAGCGCGCCCATGGAAGTTCTTAAAGCGCCCGCAAGATTCTGGGTGCCGTCGTCAGTGTTTGCGGGGCCGAAAAGGATCTGTTCTATAGAACCGGTTACTCCCACATGCACCCTTGTTCCGCGCGGAAGATTTGCGTGCGGAGTCGCCATCCCCCAGTGATAGCCCTTTCCTGGCGCTTCTTTTGCTTTTGCAAAAGGAGAGCCTATCATGACCGCGTCCGCGCCTGAGGCTATTGCCTTGCACACGTCTCCGCCGGCAAGCATCCCGCCGTCCGTGATTACAGGAACGTATTTCCCGGTTTTTTTGTAGTAAAAATCCCGCGCAGCCGCGCAGTCAACCGTTGCCGTAACCTGCGGCACGCCGATGCCCAGCACGCCGCGGGTGGTGCAGGCCGCTCCGGGCCCCACGCCTATCAGCAGACCCGAGGCGCCGGTTTCAATGATCTCAAGCGAGGCCCTGTATGTTACGCAGTTTCCCGCAACAACCGGGATTTTCATTTCCCTTACGAATTTTGAAATATCAAGGGATTTTTGCATGGAAGACTCAAATTTCACGGTTATCACGGTTGACTGCACTACAAAAACGTCTGCTCCCGCTTCTTTTGCAATGGGGCCGTATTCAGCTGCGTTCTGCGGAATACAGGAAACCGCGCACGGGACTTTTGCCTTTTTTATTTCTTCAACTCTTCTGGCAATGAGTTTCCTGTTGACAGGAGTTTTGTAAATTTTTTGAAAAACCTCGGTGGCTTTTGAAGGTTCGCAATGGATTATTTCATTGACGACTTCCTCGGAATTTTCATACCGCGTATTTATGCCGTCCAGGTTCAGAACAGCCAGACCCCCCAGTTTATTTAACGCAACCGCAAAAGGAACATTTACGACCCCGTCCATGGCCGAGGCCATGAAAGGAATGGAAAGCCGGATGTCTCCGAGTTTAAATGAAATATCCGTATCCTCAGGGTCAACCGTTATGTTTCCGGGCACAAGAGCTATTTCGTCAAATCCGTATGTTTCGCGCGCCTCTCTGTTTCTGCCGATAAAATAGGACATTGTGGACCTCCTGGAAATCTGTTACAAAAAATTGTAGCAAATTAAAAAAATGCAAAAAGATTTATCAGAAACAGGAAGGAGGATTTGGCTCTACCAGGCCGCAAAATTATAACTCAATGTGATGAAAGATTTGATTCCGCCAAGGTCCAGATTTAATGGTTTTTCATTATTGGCAATGGGCTGGCCAACCGGGCTTAAAGCAATATTTTTCCCGTCGCGGATTATAACAAGATAATTTCCAGGGTTGTAACCTCCTCCGCCAGAAACATATCCCCGTATATTCTCATTTTCAGCCGAAAACACATATTGAATTCCCAAACGAAGAATAAAATTTTTGAGGGTAAAGTCTAATCCCGCATCAGAGTGAAAAGCTGTTGTGTCGCCGCCAAAACCAGAGTGTTCCGGCTTGTTGGCATCAAATTGTGCTGGATCTTCAATCTTAAAAGAAATAAAATCCGCTCCCCCGCCACAGTACGCGCCAATTGTTTTGGTGAGTTTCCGCTTTATATACAGCGTGATAAAAAGATTATATGGCTGGATCATGAGAGTTTTCTCGTTTTGAATGTATTCATCGGAACCAATAATCTCAATTCCGGAATGGACTCCCATTGTATATCGTTCTGAAAATCGCCGTTCATAAAAAAAATTAGAATAGCCGTTTAAATTATTGGAATAATTATTTGCGCCCGGGTTATTGCTTGTCAGCAGGTCAAAATCTTTAAAATTCTTTTTGAAATTCCCGATTCCGATTCCAATGCCCATAAAATTGTTTCTTTCAGATTTCTTTTCCAGTTTTTGTGTTGCTTGTGGCGTTGATGTTTGGACTTCAGGCATTGTTGTGGTCGCGGCAGATTGAGGTTCCATCATTGTGAATTCATCGGCATCGCAGGTGTTTTCTAAAAGCAGGTTTCCGGAAATTGAATCATATATTTTCAGAGCTATTTTATTTCCTTTGCCCTCGGCTAATATAAACGCAGTTTTTCCTAAAAGTATTTGCAATTGTTGTATCACATCGTCATTTAACCCCTGCGGTTTTATTTCAAACTCATCCGCAATGTCCTGTGCGCTTTGCTTATCTGCAACATCAATGCCTGCGCTTGCCAATTGAATTCTTAAATTTTCAATCGCAGCGTCTATTTCCTTTCCTCCAGTAGCATTAAAAATAAACAAAATTGCTTTTTTTGTTTTCGGTGTTTTAATTGCATTTATAATTTCCTGAACAGCCCCTTTTGATGCCTGCGCCGGAAAAGACAGCATTACAATAAATAAAAAAAACCCTATAATTTTAAATAATTTAAGTTTCATTTATAAATCCGAGAAGTTTATTGTATAAAATTTGAAAATCTAATAGAATAATCTAAAAAGAAATTTTCCTGATTATATGAAGAGCAAAACCTCATTCATGGTTTGGGTTTTAATTTTTCTGGCATATGGATGGTGCCTGGCTGAACCGTCAACAAAACTTGAATCTGCCAGAGAGACACTTCTTGTCTCCTCAATGCCGGCGCAAATAATTCTCAAATATTCCCGGACAGCAAAAAAGACCTCTGACCCGAAAATAATTGCCGAATATGCGTACGCTCTGGCTTTTTGCGGACTGCCTGAAGCCTCTATCTACAACATAGACAGGGCTCTCATAGCCGCGCCTCTGGATGCAGATGTCCGGTTTTATCTTTCAGAAATCCTGAATGCCTTCGGGCTTGAAAAAGCGTCTGATGAAATTGCCTCAGCCGCGCCTGCATGGCTTAAACAGCCTTTAAATCTTCCTAAACTTGAACTTTCCGTTCCTGTCGGCGATTTTGAAAAATCTCTGGCTGAAATAAATCTTTTGATGGCGCAGAAGCGTTATGCGCAAAGCATTGTTATGTTTGACAGGGTTTGCAGGATTGCGCCTGACAAGAGCCTGTGCCATGCGGGCTATGCCATAGCCCTTGAAAAAATAGGCGCTTACAAAACATCCGCCATAGAAGCAAAAAAGGATCTGGAACTTTCAGAAAGCGCTGAGCACAAAAAAACAGCGTCCGCTTATATAGCGGAACTTGAAAACCGGCCCCGGCTCAAATACCCGGAGATGTCTAAAGCAAGATTTAAAGGCAGGTACCTGGCGCATTTAGGCGGCAGTTTAAACAGAAATTCACAAGGCACGTTGTATTCTTTCAGAGGCAGGGCCGGAAAATTCATAACAGACAGGCTGGACATATCCGCAAATATCGCTCTGGATGGCGGGAATTCAGACAGTGATTATAACGGTCTTGCGATTGGAGCCGGTCTCAGATACAATGCTCCCGTGAAATTTGCGCCTTTTAACGCGACTTTCGGAGCAAAAATAGAACGCGTTCCGGGGCCTGACGATAATTTAATATTTTTTGTTTCTCCTGGAGCAAGTTATTTCATGAAAGAAAGCTCCATAGATTTATTCGTGGATTTTGCGTTATCCGGTCCCTATAACGGCAGCAACACCATATCCCTGGGATACACGGTTTATTTCGGCAAAATAAAATGAAAAAAATAATTTTAAGTTTTTTTATCACATTCGTTCTGCATGCTTCAGACAGCATGGCTCTGGAAAACATTCCTTCTGAATTTGAAAGTTTTCGCATTTACCCCCACACCAACCAGGTTGGCGTGGGGGTTTACCTGAAAGCAGGCAAAAAATATACAGGATTATCCACACAGGCAAAGGCTCAAATTATTGAAAAAGCATATAATGCGGTCGTTCCGGATAAAAGCAAAAATATTATAGCAGTTGAATTAAACGGGGAAGGCGAGGTCTGGATTTTAGAAAACAGCAAAGCATTAAAAATTGATTTTTGGTCTGACAAAACAATGTATTTATCCAAACCTACCCGCAAAACAGGCAGATGGTTCGGGTATCTGGGAGGCCAGATCATGAGCGGCGGCGATTTTCCCGCCAGAGGCTGGACAGCCCGGATAGGGACTACGCTTTTAAAAAACAAATATGACGCTGCTTTAAGTCTTTCCCGCAATGCGTTCGCAGACATAGAAGATTCAGGAATAACGAGCATAGGCCTGACATGCAGGAGGCTTTTTCAATATACTGAACACGCTGGATTAAACATCGGAGTTCAGGCTGATTATGCGCGTTCGGAAAGCGCGTCAGAAACAACCCCCCTGATTTCAGGGGGAATCAACATATACCTGCCTGGCGGAAGTTTTGACGTCACAATGACATTCGGCGAGCAAGGCAGAAGCAGTTTAATGCTTGGATATACGATTTTTATAAATAGACAATGAGCAGATTAAACAAATATATAATTTCAGCGGCAATAGCGTTCCAAACGGTTTATTTTATAACAAGTCATGTTTTTGCGTCATACACTTTAAACGGGACCTGCCGGGTAACCGGATTTATTTATCCTGGCGGCACGCCGTGTGAAGTGGTATTTACCTTCACAAGTACTCCCTTGTCCACGCTCATAGAGTGCGAACTATACAGGTCAGAGCTTGACGGCACTGATTGCCTTGTTACGGCTCCCAATGACAACTGCGCTGACCAGAATGGATATTTATTAAACAGTTATTGCCAGGGGTCAGGCGGCGGTTCAGTCAGCGGTTCAGATGTTTCAGGATTTTTCCCGAATGGTTTCGGCAGCCTGAACCCTTTCTGGGAAACTGGCAGTCCGTTTTTTTCAAAACACTACAGCACAGATTTTTCAGAATGGATTGACGATTCCCGGGAGCGGTGGCGCTCGTATTTAGCGCGCAATTACATAGCCAAAGAAACCGGCATAGCAATATGGCCCAATAACCCGTTCGCAACAACCCTGGAATGGCTTTACAGGGTCTTGAAAGGGCTCAATAAACAGACCGCGCATCCGGCAAGTTTCTTCCCGTCCCTGGATTCCTCGCCTGCCACCGAAGAACAGCTCAACTATGAGACGGACTATTTAATACCGCCTGAAGTAGAATACAAAGGACAGGTAGAAGGCCCCCTGGCAGGCTCTGAAGATGAAATCACAGGAAATAATAATTTATGTTTAGGGGGAATGAATATAAGTGAAGGCTCAATATCCCCGTCATACGGAATGTTTTACAATTCCGTTTACGGCGGCATAGGTGAAACCGCAAACATGAAAATAGAACAATTTCCGGACGGCCGGGTAATTTTTACCGATTCTTCAAACACACGCTGGACATACAGGCCTTATGGAAAATTCAACCCTGATGCAAGCAATGACATTCATTACCGTTCACCGATTGGTTCTGCGTCCGACCTGACATACGGCAAAACAGGTTTTGGCAAAGGATTTAAAATACAAGACACAAACGGCTCAGTGATAGAGTTTTCACGGATTCAGGAAAATCTGTCAAAACCAAGGCGGTTTAATTCTTCTGACGGCTCATATCTTACTTATGGATATGACGACAAAAATATTATGGATATGACAGCAAAAATAATCTAACAAGCATAACAGACATACACGGACGGACGCTCAATTTTGACCGGGACGGCAAAAACCGGGTTAAATCAATAAAAGACCATGCAGGAAGGAAAACGTCTTTTGAATATGACGATAAAGGTAATGTAACACAAATAACATTTCCTGACAATACAAACAGAAAATTCAGTTATAATTCAGAAGGAATGCTTGTGGAATTTAAAGATGGCAATTTAGCATCTGAAAAATATACTTATGACAGAACAGGAAGAATTTTAAGTTCAGTATTAGGAGGCGGGATAAACAAGATAGAACGTTATTATGAAGACAAATCTTCAAGAACAATAATAACTGATGTATTTGGCGCAAAAACCATTTATCATTACAAAAACGAAGCAGGCAAGAAACTCGCCACGGAAAATTACAATATTTCAGCAACGACAGATGCATTAAAGCGCCATACGCTTTATGAACGAAACAATAACGGCGACCCTGTAAAAATAACAAATGCCCTTGGCCAGACAACCAGCATAGAATACCAGGTAAAACGCAAATACAAAGATTTCAGCGGTGAAAAGACTGATTACTATTCAAGACCGACCAGTATTACTGATGCTTTAGGCAGAACCGCAAAATTTGATTATGATAAATACGGGAATCTTAAAACAGTCACAAGTCACAGGTCACAAGTCACAAGTGAAGATACTTCTTCTATCCCCTCGCCTCTGGCCTCTATCCTCTATTCTTATGACAAAGCAGGACATATGTTAAGCATGAAAGATGCCATTGGCAGCGTTCACAAATATGAATACGGGAAATACGGGGCATTAAGCCGCGCAATAGACCCGTTAGGCAATGCTGTTCTTTACGAGCATGACGAGCAAAGTCAAATAACAAAAATCACGGACCCGCTTGGAAGAAAGACAAATTTTGTTTATGACTTATCAGGAAATGTCATTGAAACGACAAATGCAATGAATTTTAAGACAAAATTTAGTTATGGTTCTGGAGCATGTCCGTCCTGCGCTGGTTCACAGATAACTGCATTAACAGACCCGAAAGGCAATACATGGAAATTCAACCATGACAAATACGGGCTATAGCCTTGCATAAATAAAGCGACATATTCTGAACGTTATTATGTAGGGGTGCGATTCATCGCACCCATTGAAAACGGGCTTGATAAATCAAGCCCCTACAGATCCCGATGTGATGCAACGATAATTATGCAAGGCTATATAGCAGAAAGTAAAAATATTCGGTAACCAGCAACAACATAAGAGAAAACATAATTATGTCCAGTAATACAACTTCCAGAATTAATGAACATCCGGTCCTTCAGATTCCGGAAAGAAAAAAAATAATTTTTTCTTTTGAAGGGAAACAGATGGAAGCGTTTGAAGACGAAGTCATTTCAAGCGCGCTTTTTGCGAACGGCGTCAGGGTTTTCAGCGTCCACCACAAAGACAGCTCCCCGCAGGGAATATTCTGCGCCAACGGCCAGTGCAGCCAGTGCGCGGTAGTCTCGGACGGGCTCGTAGTAAAGGCCTGCGTGACCAAAATCAGAAGCGGGATGAAAATAAACGCTTTGAATGGCCTTGGCCGCCTTGCCGCAGACACAGGGCTGCCGGAACAAGGCGGCATTGCCCGCAATCGGCGCCGCGAGCTCTGCGAGCGGCCGGAAATCGCGGGTGTAAGAGAAATTGAAACAGACGTCCTGATTATAGGCGGAGGGCCCAGCGGCCTGAGCGCCGCGATTGAGTTGGGCAGAATGAACGTGCCGGTAATTCTCGCGGACGACAAGCACAGGCTGGGAGGAAAGCTGGTTTTGCAGACGCATAAGTTTTTCGGCTCGGTTGAAGACTGCTGGGCAGGCACAAGGGGGATTGACATCGCGCTCAAGCTGGAGGAGCAGTTGAAAGAATTTTCTTCCGTAAAAACGTGGCTGAACGCAGTGTGCGTGGGAATTTTTTCCGATAAGAAAGCGGGGATAGTCGTAAACGGCCGCTATTGTCTGGTAAAGCCCAGAGCGCTTGTCGCTGCGTGCGGGGCAAGAGAAAAATCCCTTGTTTTCCCCGGGAACACTCTTCCCGGCGTTTACGGCGCAGGGGCGTTCCAGACTCTTGTCAACAGGGATCTGGTGAGACCTTCAAAAAAACTTTTTGTGGTAGGGGCCGGCAACGTGGGCCTGATAGCGGCGTATCATGCTCTTCAGGCGGACATAAAGGTTCTTGGCGTTGCAGAAGCGCTGCCTGAACCCGGCGGGTATAAAGTTCATGCGGATAAAATCAAAAGACTGGGGGTTCCGGTTTACGCTTCCCATACGGTTTTGAGGGCAGACGGCCGGAACATCGTGGAATCCGTCACCATAGCGCAGGTTGACAAAAATTTCAAACCAATAAAGAACAGTGAAAAAACGTTCAAAATAGATACCCTTCTTATCGCAGTCGGGTTGAATCCCGTAAGCGAGCTTTATTCTATGGCAAAAGAATTCGGCATGAACGCTTTTGTCTGCGGGGACGCCGAGGAGATAGCAGAGGCGTCAGCCGCCATGTTCAGCGGAAAAATTACCGCGTACAGGGTTTTAAAAGCTCTCGGAATAATGTCGCCGGACGTTCCGGATTTCTGGTATAAAAAACTTGAAGTTTTGAAATCCAAACCAGGCAAAACGCATCCGCATTCCGCCAAAAAGCAAAAAAGTCTCACACCATGTCGGTATGACGTGGCGGTGTATCCTGTTTTGCACTGCAGGCAGGAAATTCCGTGCAACCCGTGCGTGACGGTCTGTCCCAAAAAATCCATAAGACTCGTTTCTGAAAACATAATGTCCGTTCCTGTTTTTGACGGGGAGTGCATAGGATGCCTGAAATGTCTTGTCATCTGCCCTGCTCTTGCCGTAACGCTCGTGGATTGCAGGCAGGACAAAGACATGCCTTTTATTTCAATTCCGCTAGAAATGAAAAAACAAATTATTAAAAACGGGGATGTCGTAAAAACTGTGGACGAGAAGGGAAATCTGCTCGGGACCGCCCAAGTCGTTAAAATCAGGGATTTTGCGGCTGAAAACACGCAGATAATAACTTTAAAAGCAGATAAAACTATTGCAGATAAAATTGCTTCTGTAAAATTTTTTGATTTTGAACCGGGGAAAACCGGACAGACGGATATTACTGAGCTTCGCAGAAATAATGGGCACGTTGGCCGCTTTTCGGCTGCGACTGCGTCACTCGTCGCTTACATAACCCAAGTTATGCGCGCTCCTCGTTCCTTGCCCCGCATCATGTGCGGGGTCGGCTCAGCCAGCGTATCCATTATTTCTGCGAAGCTCAGTAAAGGCATGAATGATGAAGCGATGGTATGCAGGTGCGAAAGGGTTGCGTTGGGAGAAATAAGAAAGGCGATAAAATCAGGGATAAGAGATATTAACCAGCTCAAGGCCGTCACCCGCGCAGGCATGGGCTCGTGCGGAGCAAAAACCTGCAATTCAATAATTCTTTCGGCATTTAAAGCAGAGGGAGTTGATTTAAGAGAAATAACGCCGATGACGCAAAGACCGCTTTTCATGGAAGTCCCGCTCGGGCAGTTTTGCAACGCAGACTTTCCTCAAAAGAAAGAGCCTGAAACCGACTGGAGCAATTTTTGAATTATGAACAGTTACGATGTCATAATTATCGGAGCCGGAAGCATAGGCGCGCCGCTGGCAATGTTTCTTGCCGGGGAAAAAGCAAAAGTTCTGGTTCTAGATGCGGCCGCGTCCCCGGGACAGGGCCAGAATAAAGCCGCAATAGGCGGAGTAAGAGCCACGCATTCCGACGGCTCAAAAATAAAGGCAGGGCTGAGGAGCCTTGAAATATTTTCAACATGGAAGGAAAACCACGGCGACGACATAAGCTGGAGAAAGGGAGGATACTGCTTCCCGTGTTATACGGAGAAAGACGAAAAAATGATGAAAGAGATGCTGGCCGTGCAGAAAAAATTCGGTTTAAAGATAAACTGGCTGGACGGAAAACAGACGGCGGAGCTTGTTGAGGGAATAAACGCGGAGGGACTGAGGGGCTGCACCTATTCTCCCGACGACGGAAGCGCGTCCCCCCTGCTCAGCGTCAATGCTTTTTACAGAAGAGCGAAGAAATTAGGAGCGGCGTTTAATTTTAATGAAAAGGTTGAGAAAATTTTCATGCAGAAAAACAAAGTCTATGGAGTTCAGACAAACAAAAACAGGTACGGAGCGGGTTTCGTGGTAAACGCCGCCGGCGCCGGCGCAAAAGCGGTAGCCGCGCTCGCGGGAATAAAGATTCCGGTCAATCCCGACACTCACGAAGCCGGAATAACAGAACCCGTTGAAAGATTTCTTGAGCCCATGGTTGTAGACATAAGAGAGTGCCCGGCTTCCAAAAATTACTATTTTTACCAGAATGCGGAAGGCCAGATTGTGTTTTCTCTTACGCCCAATCCGCCTGTCTGGGGTGAAGACAGGAGATCCACCTCCGGCCTGCTGCCAGAAATTGCAAAGAGAATAATTCGGCTTATAGCAAAGCTTTCAAACATAAGGGTGAGGAGAACGTGGAGGGGTCTCTATCCCATGACGCCGGACGGCTTTCCGATAGTTGATTTTGCCTGCGAGCCGGAGGGATTCGTTCTTGCCGCCGGGATGTGCGGCCAGGGCTTCATGCTCGGCCCGGGAATAGGAGACGCTCTTTCAAAGGCGATTTTGAACAAAGCTGCTGATTCGGAAAAAACAATCCTCAAGGGGTTCGCATTAAACAGGGATTTTAGCGGCCAGGAAAAACTAAAATAGTTAATCCCTTTTTTTGTCCTTGTTTTTCTTCATCAGTTCAAATACCTGTTTATATTTGGGGTCGCTCGTAATGTCAATTTTCCCGGAAATTTCAAGCGTGGGCGCGACATCAGAGCCTTTAAATTCATGAATGATTCCGTATTCCGCCTCGGATTTTGTCCAGGCATCATGGTCGCCGCCGAATTTAATCTCGTAAATTTCAGGAATGGAGAGGTTGTAAACGCAGTTTGACGGGTAAATAGTAAGGGCTTTTTTTGCTTCGCCTTGTTTTTCCGTCTCCGCATAGGTCAGGGGTTCCACTATGTTTATTTTGGTCCCGTTTATTTTTTTCCCGTCTTCAAGGTATTTAAAAGAGATGTTTGAATCGTATTTCAGGATTATTTTTGCTTTTTCATTCGGCCCGCCGAAATTCAGGCTCAAGTTCCTTTCGGGGTTCTGATATGCGACATGGCCCCGGTGGTAAACGTCAATTTTTGAGGCAGTGTAGGAGCCTATTTGCGGTTTTAATACGAACTTTTCGGATTTGCTTCCTTTAAAAACAAGCACGTATTCCGCGGTGATTTTCGCTCCGCCGGGGTAGATGTCGGCCTGAAGGTCGAAAGTCTCAAACGAGATGTTTTCAGGGTTGCCCTGGAGAATCTGCATTTCAGGGCTCTGGGCCGTTTTCAGGGAAGTTTGTTTTGCCCAGACAGCGGCGGCCAAGCCAGCCATTAATAATGCGGTTGTTATTGCAAAAGTATATTTTTTCATTTGAGTTCCTCCAGATATAATTATACCTAAAATCCGGCAGAGTTTTCTGTGCGCTGAAATAAGGTAAAATTTACATATGCCGAACATAAAAATTCTTTCCAGGGAAGTCGCGTCCAAAATAGCGGCCGGAGAAGTGGTTGAAAGACCCGCTTCGGTTCTGAAAGAACTGATAGAAAATTCCCTTGACGCGGGCGCAACAAAAATTGAGATAGAGATAGAAAAAGCCGGGAAAAAACTAATAAGAGTCAGGGATAACGGCTCCGGCATGGGCCCCGAGGACATCAGATTATCCGTCCTGCCGCACTCAACAAGCAAGATTTCTGTTTTTGAGGACATTGATAAATTACAGACATTCGGCTTCAGGGGAGAAGCGCTCTGCTCCATTTTCGTGGTTTCAAGACTCGCCATTTCAAGCTGCAGAGACGGAGCCGATTCCGGCAGTTCAATTTCAGGCGAAGGGGGCAGGATTTTGTCAGAAACAAAAACTCATCCGGTCAGGGGCGCTGCTGTTGAAGTAAAAGACATTTTTTTCAATACTCCGGCAAGGGCCAAGTTTTTGCGAAGCGACCCGTCCGAGCGGGCGCGTCTCATCAGGGTTGTTGAAGAAGCCGCTCTGGCCAATCCCTGGACGGGATTTTTTCTGAAGATAGACAAAAACGAAATTTTCGCTTTACCCGTCGCAGCCTCGGCGCAGGAGGGCGCAGACGCTATTCTGCTGGAAAGAATCGCAGGAGTGTTCGGCAGAAGCTTTCTTGAAAACCTCGTAAAACTGGAAAGAAAAACAGAAGCGGTTTCAATATCGGGTTTTGTCTCAAAACCCCGGAGTCTGATTGCAAGCAGAAACAACCAGTATTTTTTCGTAAACAAAAGGGCTGTTTCTTCAAAAATACTCCAGCAGGCCCTGTACAGGGGGTACGGCGATTTAAGGGGGACGAAGCATCCTGAATGCCTGATTTTCGCCCGGCTTTCTCCTTCTGAATTTGACGTAAACATTCACCCGCAGAAGAAAGACGTTAAATTTAAAGACGAAAATCTGGCGTTTAAAATCCTCTCTTCTGTCGTAGCCGAAACTATTGCGGGCTCAGATAGGCCTGTTTCCATAATAAGGGAACAGACATCAGCGTATGGCAGTGCGGACGAAAAACCCCAGGTTATTTTCCAGCAGGAGGAGATAGAGGCGTTTGCAAGCGAAAAAACGGGCTCTTATGTTCAGCCGCAGGAACAACTCCGGTCAGAATGGCATTCCCTGCCGGCCGCATATCTGGGGCAGGCAGGAGGGACATTTCTCGTTTTTGATGCGGGCGGCGGACTGCTCATCCTTGACCAGCATGCGGCGCAGGAAAGAATTCTTTTTGAAAAATATCTGGATGAATTTGAAAAAGGCGAGATACGGATACAGCCTCTCATTCTGCCGGTGTCCGTGGATTTGTCAAAATCAAACGTAGAGAGAGTGATGCAGTGGAAAGAATGGCTTGATAAAGCGGGGTTTGAAATAGAGCGGTTCGGCTCAAGCACGGCGCTTTTAAAATCAACGCCGGCTCTTTTTTATTTCACGCAGGAGCGGCTGCGGGAATTTCTGGAATATCTTTCGGAAATTCTCGGGGACCCGGAAAAGTCGGCCGAAAACGTAAAAAGAAATACAATCGCCGCCATGGCGTGCAGGAAATCCATCAAAGCCAACGACTTTCTGAAAGAGCGGGAAGCCTCAAGGCTGCTTGAGGATTTAAAGCAGTGCAAAGAACCTCTCAGGTGTCCGCACGGAAGGCCGGCTGTTTTGTACGTGTCAAAATCCGAGCTTGCGGGAAAGTTCCAAAGGAATGCGTAAAAAAACCTGCCCGATGAAATAACGGGCAGGTTCTCAGTGAATTCTTGACAATGCGGCAATTACCAGCGGTTGAAGCCTCCGCGTCCGCCTTTTCCTTTGCCGTATCCGCCGTGTCCGCCGCGGTCGCCGCGGTCAAATCGCTGACTTTTTTCCATGGGTCTTGCTTCATTGACCGTGCATTTTCTTCCGCCCACGTCGCTTCCGTTCATTTTCTGAATAGCGGCGTTTGCCTCGTCGTCGTTGGGCATTTCAACAAAACCGAAGCCTCTTGACTGTCCGGTGTATTTGTCGGTTATTATTTTTGCGCTGGACACCTGTCCATGTTGGGAGAAGATGGATTTAAGCTCTTCTTCCGTGGTTGAGAACGGCAGTCCGCCTACATATAGTTTTTTTGCCATTTTAATTCCTCCTACAGTGTTGTATGGAAGGGAATGATCCTGAAACTCAAGCTGCCTGCACCGTCCTCCTGCTTTTATGGGGGTCGTCAGATAGTAGAGCTTAAAGACAGTCCTTCTGCTTACATCAGTATATATTATTGCAATATTTTAGCGAATATGCAACCCCCGCCGTGCGCATTTCGGCCCACCTCATTCGTCTTTATCCATAGGCGGACGGCGGGGCAAGCCGGTATTTTTGTAAAATAAGAATTACTATTTCTGGGGTTCAAAGCGAGCAACTGAAAACAGTAAACAGCAGTGAATAGTGGTTAGCAGCAGTGAATAGTGGTTAGTCAACAGCAGTGTTTAGTGGTTAGTGAATAGTGATTAGTTTTTTTACTTACCACTAACCACTCGCCACTGTAGTTAAACACTCGCCACTCACCACTAACCACTGAAGTTAAAGGGTGCGACAAAGAGGTATGAGGGATTTCATCGGAGCGGTTTTTTCAGCGTTTTTGATTTTTGTTTCTTTGCCTGTCGGCGCTGAACAGGCTTCAAATCTGAACTGTTCTGACGCGAGCCAGGCGTGTTCAGAAGCATCTGAGAACGCTCTTTTGCCGGGAGCGACGGGAATCAGCCGTTCCGTAAACCCCGTGGAATCCCCCATGCGCAACGTCGGGGGTGGCGCTGTCGGCGCCAATTCCACCGGGGTAAATTTTCCACAGTCGGACAGACGGGCTGGCATGAATGACACAGGCAGAAATCAGGCTCAGTCGCCTGAAAAAAACACGATAGCCATATGCCTGCCGCCGCGGCTGCGCATAGAGACTCTTCTTATGATTTTTATTTTATCCGGGGCGCTGGCTTATTTTCTGGTTAAGGGGTTCTAAATGGATATAAATTACGACAGTTTCAGAACAGTTTCAAACATAATGCACATGTTGCAGGGACTGGCATTTTTTGTCTGCGCCGCGACGGATATCGCTCTCCGCGGCGGGGAATCCATGAAAAAATTCAGATTCGTTTCGCCTGCAATGTTCGTTTTTTCAGGAGTTGCCGCGATTTTATACGCAATTTTTGCAATAGGAGCTTTTGATATTGACGTTTTTAAAGCCGCCTTGGATTCCAGAAGGGGATTTCTGATTTTGTTCGGCATATCTTTTATTTTAATTTCAGCCGGTATTTCCCAGGCCATGCATGTTTTCAGAGAACGGGAAAAGTCAATATGGCTGATTCTGTTTTTCATTTTTCTTTTTGCAATCGCGCTGCTTTACGCGTTCTACCATAAAAGAGTCGGAGCGTATTCGGCTTATTTCGCGCTTGTGAATCACTGGGCCGCAGCAGGGACGCTTTTCATCGCCCTGGTTTTTAAAATTCTGTCCATGAAAATCCACCGCGAGATTTTCCGCGGTTTGTGGGCGGTTTTTCTGATGATGACCGCATTTCAGCTGATTGCCTACAGGGAAAGCGGGGATGCATTCGGCGAGAAGGCGGTCGTATTGGAAATCATGGACGGCATGGAAATTCAAATAAGCCGGGATTTGCCGGAACCCCCGGAAAGCCCGCTAAAACATGCAAAAACTCCTGATAAAAAACGCTCTCGTCATTGACCCTTCCGGGAAAATTGAGCGGATTCTGGACGTTCTTGTCCGGAACGGCAGGGTAATCCGTTTGGCTGACAAAATCGGCTGCCGCATTCAGGAAAGCGCCCGGGTTTATGATGCCGCAGGCAAGTGGCTGATACCCGGAGCAATAGACATGCACGTGCATGCCAGGGAGCCGGGCGGCGAGGAAAGCGAAACTATTTTTACCGCCTCCAGGGCTGCTGCAGCCGGAGGAATATGTTCTTTCCTGGCAATGCCCAACACCGAACCCGCCATGGATTCGCCCGGCATTCTCAAGCAGGCATTAAAAACAGCAGGAAAAAAAACTTTTGTAAACGTTTTCTTTGCAGGCGCGATAACTGAAAAAAGAATGGGGGAAAAACTGGCGGACATAAAAGGGCTCGTTTCAGCAGGAGCGGCCGCTGTCACGGACGACGGCTCCTGCGTGGCTGATTCAAAACTGCTTGAAAAGGCGCTTATGATTGCAAAAAATCTGGGGATTCCGGTTCTTGAGCATTGCGAGGATTTTGAGCTTTCCGCCGGCGGAGTAATCAACAAAGGGAAAATATCCGGGTTGAAAAAACTGCCCGGCATCCCGGAAGAAGCCGAGATTTCAATATCAAAAAGAGACGTCCTGCTTTCCCGCTCCTGCGGGGCGAGGCTTCACATCCAGCATGTCAGCTGCGGGGAAACAGCGCGGATAGTGAGGGCGGCGAAAAAGTCGGGAATCCCGGTAACAGCCGAGACCTGTCCGCACTACTTTACGCTTGATGAAAATTGCCTGTCAACGCTTGATTCCAATTTCAAAATGAAGCCGCCTCTCAGAACAGAGGCGGATGTAAGGGAAATCAAAAAAGCCATCGGGGACGGAACCATTGACGTTATAGCCTCCGACCACGCGCCGCACAGCCGGACCAAAAAAGCGCTGGGAATACTCAAGTCGCCGTTCGGAATAATCGGGCTTGAGACGCTTGTTCCGCTTGTCCTGACAAAACTCGTTCATCCCGGAATCATCACGAAGAGCCGCATGGTTGAACTGATAAGCTTAAATCCGGCAAAAATATTGAACTTAAAGACAAAAGGAAGACTGAAACCCGGAATGGACGCGGATATTACGATAATAGACCCGAACGCTGAGTTTACGGTGAGCGGCAATTTTTATTCAAAATCCGGAAATTCCCCGTTCATAGGAATGAAAATGAAGGGCAGACCGGTTTCAACAATAGTAGGGGGTAAATTCGTTTTCAAGGATGGGAGGATACCTTATTATTAAGGAATTACAGCTTCAGGGGTTTAGGGAGCGACTGAACGAAGCGAAGGAAGCGAGTCTGAGCGCAAGGGGGCAGAGCCACCCTTGCGAGAGCACCCCGCCGATAACCTTAAGAGGCGGGGCGGCATTCCGCCCTAACTGGGCGAGCCTGCTGGAACTCTGGGAAGGGTGCGAAAGAGGATGGGAGATTTGTATAAAAATTTTTTAAGGCCTTTGCTGTTTCTCCTGGAGCCGGAGACAGCCCATGATTTGACGATTAACCTTGCAAAGGTCTTTCAGAAATTTGATTTTTTGACCGGCCGGGCCGGGAGCGTATTTTCCGGTCCCGACGCTCCGGTTGAGGTCATGGGATTGAAATTCAGAAACCCGGTCGGACTTGCGGCGGGTTTTGACAAAAACTGCGAGATTTACCGCTTTCTTTCAAAACTGGGATTCGGATTTCTTGAATTAGGAACCGTTACTTTGCATGCGCAGGCCGGCAATCCCAGACCCAGATTATTCAGGATTCAGGAAAGCTCCGCCATAATCAACAGAATGGGTCTTAACAACGCAGGCGCGGCTGAAGCGGCTAAAAATCTTGAAAGAATCGGCAAGACGGAAATTCCGCTCGGAATCAGCATAGGAAAAAATACGGACTGTTCCCTGGAAAAAGCCCCTGAAAATTATCTTGAAACTCTTAAAATACTTTATCCGCACGGGGATTATTTTGTCCTGAACATAAGCTGCCCGAACGTGCCGGATGCAGGACGATTGTGCAGACCCGGATATGTTCTGAGCGTGCTGGAGCCTGTCATGGAATTTATGGAAAGCATGGGCAGAAAGCCGCTTTTTATAAAAATTCCTTGTGATTTAACCGGCCGCGAAACAGCTGGCATGGCCAACATAGCGGTTGAATACGGGACAGGGCTTGCGGCTTCCAACACCGCGAACAGCAGGGAAGGGGTGCCTGAAAAATGGAAGACTGAAAAGGGCGGGTTGAGCGGCGCTCCGCTTGAAGAAATTTCAAACAAAATAATTTCCGGGATAAGAGCCGTTTCAAAAACTGTTCCGGTCATAGGGACCGGCGGGGTGACAAGCCCTGAATCTGCTTTAAAAAAGTTGAAATTGGGCGCAAATCTGGTTGAAGTTTATACAGGAATGATTTATAACGGCCCTTTCTTTGTGAAAGAAATTCTAAAATATATTGCGCTGGAGGGAAAATGAAAAAAACAGAATTGATGCTGGCGCTGGACGTGAAAAACCTGCCGCAGGCTGAAAAGATTTTAAAAAAATTAAAAGGCATTGTCAGGCATTATAAAATCGGGCCGGTTCTTTTTACGGCATGCGGGCCTGAATCAATTAAACTGGCGCGCAAATACGGCGGCAGAGTTTTTCTTGACCTTAAATTCCACGACATACCGAATACGGTAAAAAACGCAGTAGAACAGGCGCGGAAAGCAGGGGTTTACGCAGTGTCGGTTCATATATCAGGCGGAATTGAAATGCTGAACGCGTGCATGTCTCTTGAAAAAAGGCCGAAGCTATGGGGAATAACGGCGCTTACGAGTTTTGATGAAAAAAGTTTTTCAAAACTGGGGTTTAAAAATTCAATCGGCAAAGTCATTAATAATTTTGCAAAAGTTGCGGCCGGCGCGGGAATTGACGGCATAGTCTGCTCCGGTCTTGAAGCCGGAAGAATCAAAAAAAGATTCGGGAAAAAACTTGAAGTGATTGTTCCCGGCATAAGGCTTTCAGGCGCAAAACACGACCGGAACAGCGCCTCTGGCGCCACAGGTGTCGGAGGCTATGCCGACGACCAGAAAAGAACCATTACCCCGCAGGATGCGGCAAGGCTTGGAGCGGATTTTATTGTAGTCGGCAGACCCGTGCTTGAAGCCGCAAATCCCGTCTCGGCCGCAAAAAGCATTCTGGAGGAACTGCAATAATGCAAAAGGAATTACTGAATTATCTGAAAAAATCAGGATCGCTTCTTAAAGGCCATTTTCTTCTCTCTTCAGGCCTTCACAGCGCCCATTACGTGCAGTGCGCTCTTGCTCTGAAAAATCCGGCCATGGCTGAGAATCTGGGCAAAAACCTCGCGGAATTGTGGCGGGGAGAGAAACCTGAAATAATCGTTTCGCCCGCAATGGGCGGCATGATAATCGGCCATGAAACAGCCAGAGCCTTCAACGTTGAATTTATTTTTACGGAAAGAGAAGACGGCAGAATGAGGCTCAGAAGGGGATTTGAAATTAAAACGCAGGCAGGGGTTTTGATAGTGGAAGATGTTTTTACGACAGGCAAATCAACAATGGAGGTTTACGAGGTTGTAAAAGTCGGCGGAGGCATTGTGCTCGGCGCTCTTTCCATAATAAACAGAATGTCCGGGAAAAAATTTTACTTCCCTCACCGGAGTCTTTTAAATCTGGATATTGAGAACCATGCGCCTGAAGAATGCCCTCTGTGCAAAAAGAAAATCCCGCTCGTCAAACCCGGAAGCAGGAAATAGTACTAACCCAGAATCATGAGTTTGTTGAAGAAAAGAAGGACGCCGACGAGAATCAGAATGGCTCCGGCTGCGGGCTCAACATATCGCATTACGGTTTTAAATTTTCCTAGGTATTTAAAAAAACGCGCTGTCAGGAAAGCCGCCAGTATCAAAGGCACAGCCATTCCCAGTGAATAAACAAAAAGAAGAAGAAAGCCTTTCCATACGTTTTCAGCGGCTGCTGCCATGGCAAGTATTGAAGCGAGCATCGGTCCTATGCACGGCGACCAGCCCAGGGCAAAACCGATTCCCAGAATAAAAGAAGTGATTCCGCCGGTTTTTTCTTTTTTAAGAAACGGCCGCTTTTCGTAATTGAGGATTTTTAAATTGAACAGTCCAATCATGTGCAGGCCTAACGCAACTACAGCGGCTCCGATTATTTTCAAAAACAGTGTTTTGTATTGAAACAAGACAACGCCTATGCTTGACGCGGCCGCGCCCATGAGAGAAAACACAATGGAAAAGCCCAGACAGAACAAGAGGGCGCTTGAAACTGTTTTTCCCGTATTGACGGCTTCTCCCCTGGAGATTTCCTGCGCCGAGATGCCTGAAATCATTGATAGGTATCCGGGAAGAAGAGGAAGAACGCATGGCGATAAGAAACTGGCCATCCCGGCCGCAAAAGCCGTAAGAAATTGAAGCGCCATCATATCTCCTATTTCTTTACTTCCTTGCTTTTTTGCTTCTTTGCTTCTTTTTTAAGTTCAATCTGGAAAATGTCTATTCCCCCCCACTGGGCGCGGCTCAGGTAAAAGAACACCTTTGTTTTTCCGCCTGAAGCGTCATTAAAAACAGTCTTCACAACTCTTGCGCCGTCTTCCAGGGTTTTGACCGTTTTTTCAATGGATTCAAACTCAAGTTTCAGGATTTTATTCTGCGATTTGTCTTCAATGAGGAAAGAACCTTTGAGCTGAACGTCTTTTCTTATGAAGTCCTCCACTACGCTTATGATGTCTTCATCCGATTCCTGAATCATGAAACCCGCCCCATCCGTTATTTCTTCCCTATCAAACTGATCTTTCAGGGTTTCTGTGGACGCGGGATTTCCGTCGGCTTCAAAACAAAAAGCCGCTCCTGCGTTTAAAAAAACCAGGAAAGAAAAAAACAAAAATATCTTCATTAAACCCCCTTTTTGACCGTTGATCTTGAAACTATTTTTAATTCGTGTTTTTGAAAAGGCGGCCAGTGAGCGGCTTCCACTGATTCCATCAGCCTGCCCCAGTGTCCATGGCTCTTGAGAATAAAATTGCAGACTTCTCTTACCGCTCCGTTTCCGCCGGAATTTTTAGTCACGAAATGAGCGGCTTTTTTTACTTCAGGCAGGCTGTTTTTCGGGGCAGCCGCAAAGCCGGCTTTTTTCATGACCGGAATGTCCGTCCAGTCGTCGCCTATGTAGGCGCATTCCTGGGGAGTAAAACCGGAATCTTTCAGGATTTCCTTAAAGGGCTCTAATTTTGAAACAAATCCCTGGTATATGTATTTCATGCACAGGATTCTCGCCCTTTCTTCCGTGCCCAGGGATTCTCTTCCGGATATTACGCCGGCAATTATGCCGAACTGGTTCAAAAGCCTCAGCCCGATTCCGTCAAGGGAGTTGAATGCCTTGAACTCAACCATTTTCCCGTTGTAGTCGGGGATGTAATACATTTTTCCGTCCGTAAGAACCCCGTCAACGTCCATTAAAACTATTTTTATTTTCTTTGCGCGGTCAACATTAGTCATAGAGTTTATATCCGTTGTTTGCCGAGAAGTTCGGCTATAAAACATATTTTCGCAAAATGTTCCGTTGTTTCCATCAGCCAGGAGGCCTGCTGGAGGCTTTCCGCATAACAGACCGCGCCGTGGTTCGCCAGAAGAACCGCGTTGTGTTTATCAATAAATTCAGAAAGGGATTTTCCCACTTCCTCGGTGCCGGGCCGGCCGTACTTTGCCAGAGGCACCCTGCCGCCCAGGCTGACGAGAGCTTCGGCGAGTATGGGCTTATCAAGAGGAATTCCCGCTGCCGCAAAACCGGTTGCAAAAGGAGGATGAGCGTGAACCACCGCGTTTATGCCGGGCCGCATCCTGTAGATGAACAAATGCATCAGGAACTCGGAAGACGGCCTTTTGCTTCCCATGATTTTTTTGCCGTCAAGGGAAATCTTGACTATGCTTTCGGGAGACAGCCTGCCTTTGCTTTCAGTAGAGGGGGTTATCAGCATGAAATTTTCGTCAAGCCTTGCGCTGATGTTTCCGTCCGTGGCGGGAACGAAACCGAGCCTGTGCAAATCTTCCCCGATTCTGATTATTTCTCTTCTCAACTGAAATTCGCTTGCCATAAAATAAGTGATTAAGTAAATAGTGATTGAGTAATTAAGTAATCCAGTAATTAAGATATTAAGTGATTAAGCATGAGTGAAAGGTCTAATACTGAATCGCTTAATCTCTCAATCGCTTAATCACTAAATTATTAACGCAAGTATTTCTTTTGTCGCTTTTGAATGATTTAAAGTATAAAAATGCACGCCGGGAGCTCCGTTTTCAATAAGTTCAACGCATTGTTTCGCCGCATGGTCTATACTGAATTTTAAAAGATTTGGCCTGTCGTTTTCAAATCTGAAAAGGCCGCCGGCAACGGCTTTCGGGATTGAGATGTTGAACATGCCGGTGAAATTGCGTATCTGTCTGTAGCTCGTCACCGGCATGATTCCGGGTATAATAGGCGTATTGATGCCGGCTTTTGCGCATTTTTCCGCAAATTCAAAGTAAAACCTGTTGTCAAAAAACAGCTGGGTTATGATAAAATCCGCTCCCGCGTCCATTTTCATCTTCAGGTATTTGATATCGTCGGCGCCGGTTCCGGATTCGGGGTGTTTTTCCGGATATCCGGCCGCGCCTATTGCGAAATTCCCCAGTTTTTTAAGATCATTAATCAGTTCGTAAGCGTATGCATAATCCCGTTTGATTTTTAACCCCCCGGAGTTAAAAGGGTCTCCCCTCAGCGCAAGAATGTTCTCTATTCCGAGGCCGGATATCTTTTCAGCCATCCCGCTTATTTCTTCCCTGGTGTGCGCTATGCAGGTCAGGTGGGACAGGATTTCCATGCCGAGCTGTTTTTTTATCAATCCGGAAAGAGCGACGGTTCTGTAGGGCGCGGTTCCGGTTGAGGAATGAGTGATTGAGACGAAGTCGGGACGCAGAGGGGCAAGTTCTTTTATGGAATTGAAAAGACGCCGGGCGTCTTCTTCGGTTTTGGGAGGGTAAAATTCAAAAGAAAAAACCGGCCGTTTTGATTTTAAAATGTCGGGTATCCTCATGTCATCGGGGGGATGAGATTCTTGAGGGAGGCCAGTAAATAAACAAGGCGCTGCCTTTTATGAGATGGTCCGGGACAGGCCCCCAGTAGCGCGAGTCGCAGGAGCGGTCCCTGTTGTCGCCCATAACCAGATAATGCCCCTGCGGCGCCTTGACGGGCCCGAAATCGTCGCGGACAGAATCCGCAAACATTTTGCCGAGCATCCTCTGCTCCCAGAAGTTCTGGTAGTCTTCGGGTTTGACTCTTTCCGGGTAGGCGTTATAACGGGATGGGTCTGCAAATTGCACGTAATTTTCTTTAAGCTTTTCGCCGTTGACATAAACCTCGCCCTTTCTTATTTGAACCGTATCCCCCGGCTCTCCTATGACCCTTTTTATGAAATCCTTGCCGTACTGTTTTCCGCCGCATTGCGTGTCGTCCGGAGAATTTGAGGGGAACTGAAACACCACGATGTCGCCTCGGCGGGGTTTTTTAAACTTGAGAATTTTTTTGTCGGTGAACGGAATTCTGAACCCATAAATGAATTTATTTACGAAAAGGTGGTCTCCTTCCAGAAAAGTCATTCGCATTGAACCGGACGGGATTTTAAACGCCTGGATAAAAAGATACATCACCACGGAGGCCAGAATGACGGCGGAAAAAATCGTTTCAGACCATTCCATGTCTTCTTTTATTGAAGGGTGTTCCGGCCCGGTTTTTGCGGTTTTTAAGGATCTTATGCGGAAATATCCCCAGAACCAGCCTAAAACGCCCGCTATAAGTCCGTAAATAACCTGTTTTTTTGAAAAAAGAACCGCTGTAACGACCTCTCCTTTCCTGTTGTCAAACGTGACCGTGATAAGAAGAGCTGCGACAAAAGCCACAATCGCAATGAAGGAGGCGTGCCAGGATCGGACCATGGCGGTTGACTGGAATTTACCCTTTTCCTTGAAGACATGAGACAGGAAAAGATGTATCCCGACCAGTATTCCTATCCAGAAAAGTTTTTCTTCCATAAATTACTTACGTTTACCTCAGTAATATGATAGCAATTTCCCATTTCCTATTTCTAATTTCCAATTTCTCTTATCTTTTCTCGCCCTGTCGCATTTTAAGGAGGGACATGAACGCTTCCTGCGGCACTTCAACCGAGCCTAATATTTTCATCTTCTTTTTTCCTTCTTTCTGCTTTTCAAGAAGTTTTCTTTTCCTTGTGATGTCCCCCCCGTAGCATTTTGCAATCACATCCTTTCTGATGGCGGAGACGCTTTCCCTTGCCACAATTCTGCCGTCAATGCTTGCCTGAATGGTAACTTCAAACATGTGTCTCGGTATGACTTGTTTCAGCTTCTCGCACATGGACCTTGCGTGGACTTGAGCCTTGCTTCTGTGGACTATGAAAGAGAGGGCGTCAACAGGCTCTCTGTGAAGAAGGATTTCTATCCTGACCATGTCCGAGGATTTATGCTCGTATGGCTCGTAATCAAAAGAGGCGTAGCCCCTTGAAATTGACTTGAGTTTGTCATAGAAATCCACGATGATTTCGCTCAAAGGCAGAAAGTATTCCAGTATAACCTTTGTAGAGGAGATGTAGTCTATTTTTATGTGTTCTCCCCGCTTGTCCTTGAGCAGGTTTATGACCGGCTCCATATAACTCAGTGGCGTTATTATTGAAGCCTTTACATAAGGCTCCTGCACGTCAACGATGTCCCCGTAAGGCGGGAAATCCGAGGGGCTTGTGATTTCAACAGGGCCCTTTTTGCCGGTTTTAGTCAGCGCTTTGTATACCACATTCGGATTGGTGACGATGAGAATAAGACCGAATTCTCTTTCAAGTCGTTCTTTTATTATGTCCATGTGCAGGAGTCCCATAAATCCCAGCCTGAATCCGAATCCCAGCGCCCTGGAAGTCTCGCCTTGATAAGTGAAAGATGCGTCTGTGAGGCTCAGCTTCTCAAGAGATGATTTAAGATGCGGATAATCAGAAGTGTTAACCGGGAAAAACCCCGCGAATACCACGGGTTTTACTTCTTTGTAGCCGGGCAGGGGAGAGTCTATCGGGGAATCTTTTTTGAAAATCGTGTCTCCCATTTTTATTTCATGGATGTTTTTTATGCCGGCTATTACGTACCCCACTTCGCCTGTTTTAATGGCATCGGATTTAACCAGAGAAGGAGTTAAATATCCGACTTCCTCAACTTCGTAAGAGGAGCCTGATGAATAAAAGGAGATTATGGTCCCGGGAGTCAGCCTGCCTTCAACGACTTTTATAAAAATCACCACGCCCTTGTAAGTGTCGTAAAAGGAATCAAATATCAAAGCCCGGAGAGGTTTGTCATGGCTCCCGCCGGGAGCTGGGATTTCCTTTATGATTCTTTCCAGGACCTCTCTTGCGCCAAGGCCGCTTTTGGCGCTTATTTTTAAAGGAGCGGATTTTTCTTTGAGAATCTCCTGAATCTGTTTTTCAGCCGCATCGGGGTCGGCGTGGTCAAGGTCTATTTTATTTATGACCGGAACGATTTTCAGTCCCAGCGATTGGGCTAAATGCGCGTGCGCCAGGGTCTGGGCTTCAACCCCCTGAGAAGCGTCCACGAGCAGGAGAGCGCCTTCGCAGGCAGCCAGCGCTCTTGAAACCTCGTAGGAAAAATCCACGTGGCCCGGCGTGTCAATCAGGTTTAAAATGTATTCTTTTCCGTCTGAGGGGGATTTATAGAGCATCCGGACCGCTTTGGCTTTTATGGTTATCCCCCGCTCCCGCTCCAGTTCCATTTTATCAAGGAACTGTTCTTTCATCAGTCTTTCCGGGATGGTGTTGGTGATTTCTATGAACCTGTCTGCAAGAGTGGACTTGCCATGGTCTATGTGCGCTATGATTGAAAAATTCCGTATATTCATATCTTACTGAGGGACTCATTGCGCGTTTTACTGT
>JACQWV010000027.1:0-22984 GCA_016209085.1 Elusimicrobiota bacterium | reverse complement strand
TTTACTGCTGTTTCAGTTCTTCTTCCACTATTTTGCGGACTTCTACTGAAGTTGAAACTCCGAGAAGATTCTGCGATATTATTGAAAATTTTTCAAAACTCATTGACCGGACAGAATGTTTCGCGCGCAAACACATCTTGACCGGCACGGAAAGAGCGTCAACCCCCAGCCCGATGAGTATCGGAATGGCCCAGGGGTCGGACGCCATTTCCCCGCATACGCTCACTGGTTTTCCTTTTTTGTGGCTGGTCTGGATAATCAGATTTATTATTCTGAGAACGGCCGGATGATAAGGGTCGTAAAGTTCGGAAACGTACTGGTTTATCCTGTCAACGGCAAGGATATACTGCACAAGGTCGTTGGTTCCTATGGAGACAAAATCAATTTCGTTAAGAAGCGAGTCCAGAATTAAAGCGGCCGCAGGCACTTCCACCATGACTCCTATCTGCGGAATTGTTTTTATTTCAAGGCATTCCTCCGCCAGTTCCTGTTTTACCGTCTCCATCACGTTTTTAACGCTCTGAATTTCTTCCAGGGATGAGAGCATTGGGATCATTATTTTGACATTCTCGGCCGCGTTGGATTTAAAAATCGCTCTTATCTGCGTTTTCAGCAGTTCAGGGTGTTTTAGAAAGAGGCGTATGCCCCTGAAGCCCATGAAGGGATTGATTTCGTCTTTCAGACTTTTTATCCCCAGCTGGACCGCCCTGTCGCCGCCTATGTCCGCCGTTCTTATCGTTATGGGAGACTGCGGCATCGCTTTTATAAAAACGGAGTATGCTTTTATCTGTTCTTCTTCCGAGGGGACGCCGTTCCTGTTCATGTACAGAAATTCCGTTCTGAGCAGGCCTATCCCGTCGGATTTCAGGCTCACCAGTTCTTCAATATTGTCCATGGAATCCACATTCACCATCAGGGAAATCCTGTGCCCGTCTCTGGTGGTCGCGGGCAGCCCCTTGAATCTCTGGAAAAACCGCTCCTGCTTGAGGATTTCTTCTTTCTTGGTTATGTATTTCTCAATTATTTCCTGGGTCGGCGAAAGAATGATGAGCCCCTGCTCGCCGTCCACTATTATCGCCTCTCCGCTCTGTATCTGGCGGCTTATGTCCGAGAGCCCCACGACTGCGGGTATTCCTATGCTCTGGGCGAATATGGCCGTGTGGCTGGATTTGCTTCCCAGGTCCATGCAAAAGCCCATGACTTTGTGAGACTCTCTTATGTGCAGAGTGTCTGAGGGATAGAGATTGTGGGCCACGACGATAACCGGCTCTTTGATGTTCTCAAGAGAGACTTTCTCCCTGCTTACAAGGTTGGAAAGAATCTTCTTCCCGACGTCAAATAAATCGTGTTTTCTTTCATGAAAAAAATCATCCTCTATTTTTTCAAATTCGTCGGCTGTTTTGTCCAGAATGGCAGACAGGGCGTATTCCGCGTTCACCCGCTCCACCAGGATCATTTTCGGGACTTCTTTTGTTATAAGAGGGTCCTGCAGTATCAGGGAATGGGCGTCAATCAGTTTTGCGTGCTGTTTCCCGAGCACGTTGAGCACTTTGGCTTTTATGGTTTCAAGCTCCTGTTTCGTATTTTCAAGAGCGTCCCTGAAGCGTTTTATTTCCTGTTTGAGTTTTTCCTCAGGGATTTGCACCGGCTCAATGATTATGCTTTCTTCTTTCAGCACATAGGCTTTTCCTATGGCTATCCCGAGACTTGCGGGCACCCCTTTTTTAATTATCATAATTACTCCAGATCGAATTTTTTTTCAAAAATTTCAGCTATGGCCGAAACCGCTTCTTTTTCGTCTTTGCCCCGCGCTTCTATGATTATCCTGGTTCCTTTGCCTGCCGCAAGGCTCAGTATGCCCATTATGCTTTTTGCGTTGACTTCCATCCTGTCTTTAATCAGCTTTATGTCGGATTCAAACGTAGAGGCAACGCTCGCTATCATTCCAGCAGGCCTTGCGTGTATGCCGAACGAGTTTAAAATCTTCGCCTCTTTTCTGAACATATGAAATCACATTCCGGCTGCCATGCTCCAGGCTATTGAAACCAGCAGAATGGCGCCTATGGCGTAAAATATTGATTTCTGGAATCTCCTGACGATTCTGTGCAAGAGAAACACGGCCAGCGGCGGAAACATGTTGTAAATTATCCCGGCCGGCCCCGCGGTGTTTGCGGCAGTTGATACAAGCGCAAATACGGAAAACAGAATTAGAAACGCGGAAAGAATAAACCCGGCGGCGCTCAGATGTTTGATTATTCTGCTCCAGTTCGCCGTTTCCAGACCGCAGGAGGATATCCCCCCGCAATCATAGCCGATAGATATGCCCCGCCACCGTAAATAAACCGCGAAGACGCTGTAAATAAGTATGCCGGCCAGCGGCCCTGCCAGCAGGGACGCGTCGGACAACCATCGCCGCGATTCAGAGGTTATGAGCCAACCAGTATAGCCCGTCAGTATCCAGACGGTTATGCAGATTTGCGTGGTTATGGGCTTAAGCCTGCCCCAGAATATTCTATCCCCTATGGAAGCGAAACTGCATGCCAGGGCCTGCTTGACGTTGCTTATGTTTTTTTCAAGAGTTTCAGACGGCTCTGCGGAGAGCTTCTCCTCCATTTTCCAGGCGTTTCCAAGAATAAAACCGACAAAGAAGGGCTGGGTGTTGAATGTTGAAAAATGCCTTAAAAGCGATTTTTTGAATTCCGCAGGCTTGTCTTTCCATATTTTTTCAAGCGCCGGATATATTGACAAATAAAAGCCTATGTTCTGGAATCTTTCATAATTCCAGCCTGCCTGAATCAAAAAACTTCTCAGGAATATCCTAATCTTTAGTTTTTTATCCATTCTGAAAAAGGCACCTGTTACCTTTTCCTCTCAACTCTTCGCTCTTAACTATTTTTTCCTGACTTGCGTTCTGAACCTAAAATAAAGAGCGCTTAGCCCCAGCCAGGGCATCACAGAATACGCGAGATCCGCAGCAGGGTATATGAAAGACATTTTTATAAACCCGAAAAGAATGTGGAAAAAACAGAATGCCGTTGCAATAAACGCGGAAAGAGCGGCTGATTCGGTTATAAGGGCCAGAATAAGGCGCGGGTAGAGTTTGTGTTCGCCGGCGATTATTTTTTCCTCTATTTTTGCGTTCCATTTTGACCTGTAAGCCCTCAAAAAGAACTCTACTTTTGCATAAAGAACGCTTAGAAAAATGCCTGTAAAAAACGCAAGAGACAGGTTGATTCCAGTATGAGCGTATAAAAGGAGAGATATCGCCACTGCGGCTATGCCGCAGGGCGGGACCGAGCCTCCCACAGGGACAAAGTCAAAAAGCAGAAGCTCCGTTATTATGCCTGCCTGCGCGCCCTCAACAGGGCAGCCGTTTATGTACCCGAGAATGATTCCGGCCAGAGCGGGTCTTGAAAACAGAAACTGGCCCACATGCACGTTGTCAAGATAAAGAATTCCTGAAAAAACAGCCGAATAAATGATTTTTTCAAGGGACATAAGGCATTATTTGAACGGTCATTTTAAAAACTTCGCCGGGCTGCAGGCTTGTTTTAACGTTCGCAAGAAGAACGCTTCCCTGGTAAGTTTTTTCCAGGCCGGATTCAGACCTTGACGCTGTTTCAATCGGAAAGCTCCACAAATCAACCGGCCTGTCAAAGACAAGTTTTAAATTGCCGTAAACCCTGTCTGAGAAGACTTTTTCGGTTATTGAGTTTTCCGCGCCTTTCAGACACGCTTGTTTTTCCGAGAAACCGAAAGCGAACTCGGAGCCGAACCAGATGTGAGCGGGGAAATCGTTAAGGCTGCGCACGGAATACTGCGCGCTCCATGAAGCGTCTGTTTTAAAGGTCAGGTTTTTTTCAATGCGGAGACGGAGTTTTTTGCCGTTTTCCCACACCGAGCCTTCTCTGGAGAGAAGAATGCTTGCATCCTTTCCCTGGACGACGCTGTCAACGGAATATCCGGCAAGGGTAAAATCCCCCTGCTCCCCGTATTGCGCCGACTCAAAATTGTCAAGGGACGTACCGGGATGCAGAAAATGGTCAAGCAGGCACATTCTCAAATGCCAGTCTTGAAATATTTTCTCCCGGCATTTGGCCGCGCTCCCGGCTTCATGTACGGATATGCTTTCCGCAGGGGCTTCCCCATGATAAGCCTCTTTGTGTCTGGACATTACTGAAAGCCAGTTGACCCTGCCGGGCCTGTAATCCCACTCCCATAGCCCCCCGCCTTTTGCGGGGCTCAAAGCGAAAAACGCATTTTTGCATTCAACGAAAATTTCCGGCTCTCCGTCATAATCCCAGTCCTCCAGTAAAATCCGGAAAGGGGAATCATCGCCGTTGTTATGGGCTATTGTTTCGGCCGTTATCAGGTTTTTATAAATTTCCCTTCTTATATGGGGAAGATATATCCCGCCGAATACGCCGTGCCAGTACCCGCAATTGCATTGGGCTTTCCAGAGGGCTGTCCGGGCTTCGGCGCTGCCGGGGGCGACTGAATGAACCGCGGCGCTCGTTTTCAGCATTTTCAGGTAGAGCCTGTTTGATTCGGGATATTTTGAAAAGAAATTCCTAAAATATCCTCCCCGCAGAAACGGCTTTTGTTCATCCGGAGAATTTTTCCAGATTTTTGAAAGCCTGGCGGAAGCTTCCGGCGGGAGCGCCCACTGGGTAAGCTCGTAATAGGAGCCGGTCTGGAGGTAGACCAGGCCCTTCGGTTTTTCAGAGTCAAGACAATCGGAAAACGTGGCTGTTTTGAGCCAGCCGGAATTTTGTTCAAGCAGATTCAGAAATTTCTCAAGCCAGCCTTTCCTGTATATCAATTCGTGGGTCTTGGGCCACATCCCGAATTTTTCCCCGTCGTCAGCCATGACAAGCGTAGCGCCGGTTTCGTTGAATGTTTTGAGATATTCTATGCTTTTTTCCGGATCGCTGAACGGAATCATATAACGGAGTTTATGATTTATGGGGAACACTTTCAGCGATTTCCCGGAAAATTCGGTGTAGAAATAGCCGGAGAGGCTGTCGGGCTGGAGTCCGGCTGAAAAAAAATGAGAATCGTCCAGAACCGCGTATTCCGCCTGCGCGTCGGCCAGAACGGCCGCAAGCTGCGGTTCCCATACCCTTTCCGCCAGCCACATCCCGCGGGGAGACCTGGAGAATTTCTTTTCTATGTAGTCCCGCATCATTTTTATTTGGCCGGCCTGGTCCACCGGAGGGATGATTGCGAGAATCGGCTCGTAATAAGCCCCGCCGATTATTTCAAGCCGGCCGGTTGAAGACATTTCTTTCAGCGTTTCAAAATAGCCGGACCTGTTCTTTTCCAGCCAGTCGTAAAGGATGCCGGAGAAATGCATTGAGAAAGAAATAGATGGATGAGACTTGAGAGCGTTTACAAAAGGCAGGTAGGCAAATTCGTAAGCCCGGGCAAAAACCTCGTCAAAATTGCCGACAGGCTGATGATTGTGCAAAGCAAAAATAAATTTAACCATAAGAATACAGTGACAAGTGGTTAGTGGTGAGTGACGAGTGAAAAAACTAACCACTATCCACTCGCCACCAATCACTGGCTTATGTGAGCGCTTCAAGTAAATTTATGGAGGCGTCTGAGGGAACACCCCTGCCTTCAATGCGGACGCCGGACTGAGCGATTAACTTAAGATAGCGGCAATCTTCATCGCTCAGGAAAATAGCCTTGCCTATACAGAAATTTTTGCCGGCCGAGAAATGCATTCCTCCGATGTTGATTGAGGCGAAATGCAGGCCTTTGTTGATAAGTTCCACGGCTTCTTTAAGTCCGGGAAGAAGAAGCATGAGGTTTTTCTCCGATGCTTTGATTTCCGGAATGTAATCGGCGGCTTCCGCAATGTTTAAAATTTTAAGGTTCACGTTATCGGGAGTGGCAAACCTCATTATGGTTTTTCTCATCTCGTCGGAGGCGATTTCATCCGAAATCACGATGATTTCCCGGATGTTCAGATGGGGCACCCATGATTCCACGACCTGTCCGTGAACAAGACGATCGTCGATTCTAATCAGGCTTATAGGCATAACGTTAGTAAATAGTGATTTAGTCATTAAGCGATTAAGTAACTTAATTACTAAATCTCTTAATAACTTAATCACTTCTTTAACAGCAGTCTTTTGACCTCGCAGATGGATTTTTTTCCGTCTTCAAGTATTTTTGCTATAAGATTTTCAAAGTTGAGGGTTTTTCTGTATGCGAAAGCCGATATCATCATGTTTATGTTGATGCCGCATATCACGGCCGTTTTATCCGTATCTTTAACAAGCGGAAGAACCACGTTCATCGGGGTTCCGCCGGGCATGTCAATCATGAAGATCATGCCGTCTGAAAAATCCGTTTCTTTTACCGTTTCTTCTATTATTTGCCGTATTCTTTCGAAAGAAAGCCGCGGAGATATGGAGACGTTTTTTAATCCTTCTACCTGCGCTCCGACGATTGTCTCGGCCGCCTCAATGAGATAGGCTCCGAAATCCCCGTGCGTTATCACGATAATGTTAATCATAAAGTAGTAATTTAGTGATTAAGTGATTTAGCATAGATTTTTAATTTTTTGTGCAGTCTTTCGCTCATGCTCAATCTCTTAATCTCTTAATTACTTAATCTCTTTTCTGATGTCCCTGTGATATTCAGAAACGGAAAATCCGGATTTTGAAAGCTCTTCGGCCAGCTGGTGCGCTATGAAAACGCTTCGGTGCCTTCCGCCCGTGCATCCGATCGCTATGGTGAGATACGATTTCCCTTCTTTGATGTAAAGGGGAAGAAGATTTTTTATCTGCCCGACGTATTCCTTAATGAAACTCCTGAAGATGGAGTTCGTTTTTATATGATCCGCCACGGCCCTATCAAGTCCTGTTTTGTTTTTTAAAAACGGCACGTAATTCGGATTCGGCAGGAACCTTACGTCCATGACAAGGTCTGCGTCAAGGGGTATTCCGTATTTGTACCCGAAAGAAATCACGGTAAGCTTCATTTCCCTGGAGCGCTTCAGCTCCAGCATGGTTGAGAGGATTTCTTTTAATTCGCCGAGAGTTATTTTGGACGTGTCTATAACGCGGTTGGATTTTTCTTTAAGCTCGGAAAGAATCTTCCGCTCCTGCCGTATCGCCTGCAGAATGTTTTTTCCCAGAGGGTGTCTGTGCCTGGTTTCGGAAAACCTCTGAAGCAGAACCGCGTCGCCGGCATCAAGAAAAATGATTTTGTAATCCATGCCCAGTTTTTTAAGATTGTCTATAAACTGCACGAAACCCCTGAAATATCTGCCTTCTCTTATGTCTATGCCGAGGGCTGTATTCATTAAATATTTCTGGGTCTTGACCAGCTTCAAAAAATGCGGGATTAACGCGACAGGAAGGTTGTCAATGCAGTAAAATCCAAGGTCCTCAAAGCATTTAAGCGCCTGGCTTTTTCCCGCGCCGGACATTCCGGTGATTATGAATATCTTGATTTTGCTCGTCATTTCTTCAGATTTTTGATCAGGTTTTCGTTAAATCTTTTAGCCGTGAAATAACCCTGATTCTTGAGCCTCTGGTTCAGAGCGGCCACTTCAATAAGCACCGCCAGATTCCTGCCCGGAGTCACCGGTATTTTCAAAGAAGGCAGAGGAACGTCAAGAATGGTTATTTCGTTTGAAATAAGCCCAGTGCGGTCGTATTGCTTCAGGGCGCCGGACTGGTTTTCCACGTGTTCCAGATAGACCTGCATTTCTATGACGCACTGCTCCATGATTGAGCCCACGCCGAAAAGAAGCTCCACGTCTATTATTCCGAGTCCCCGCACTTCCATGAAATGTTTTATGTTTTTCGGGGAACTGCCCACAAGCATATAGCCTATTCTTCTTTTTGCCTCAACCATGTCGTCGGCTATGAAGATGTGGCCTCTTTTCAAAAGTTCAAGCGCGCATTCGGATTTGCCCACGCCGGCAGCTCCCTGTATAAGGACGCCGAGCCCCGAAACGTTTACAAGAACGCCGTGCAGATAGGTGGTTGCAGCCAGTTTGTCGTCCAGAAACATCGTGAGTTCTCTTATAAACGGCGAGGTGTCAAGGGACGTTTCAAGAAGGGGGATTCTCTGCCTGAGGCAGATTTCCTTTAAAATTTTCAAATGCTTAAGCCCCCCGGTTATGATTACGCAGGGAATGTCCGGGTAGGCAAGCATTCTGGACAAAACCCGACGCAGTTTATGCGGAACGCTGTGGGAGGAATAAGAATATTCCCCCCTGCCTATAATCTGAATTCTTTCGGACCGGAATTGTTCCAGATGCCCCGCCAGCGCGAGACCGGGCCTGTTTATCTCGCTGACAGGTATTTTCCTCTCAAGAAATTTTGCGCCCGCCACGACTCTCAGGCCGAGAATTTTCCCCCGGACTTTCAGAAGTTCCCTGATGGTTACGAATTTTTCGGATTTTGTTCCTGCGCTTGTCATTTTCTTACCGGCTGAAGCAGACCGTAGGTGTTGTCAAGTCTTTTGAAGACCACAAGCACCTGTTTTGACGGTTTGTCCATGAACATCCAGAAGTTATAGCCGAGCCGCTCCATTTCAAGAACCGCTTCTTCCCTGTTCATCGGTTTGAGGGAGACGTTTTTGAATACGGAAAACCTTATTTCAGGAAGGCTGTAGGAGGTGTATTCCTTGTAATTTCTGACTTTCTGGACGTCGTATTCCTTGAATCTCTCTTTGTATTTTTTAATCTGGACCTCTATTTTATCCATCACGCTGTCTACCGCTGAATAAAGGTCGGTGGCGGTGGCGCTTGCGCGCATCGTCTGGCGGCCCGCGTGAACCACGATTTCCGCCGTATGCCTTTTCTTTTCCACAGTCAGAATCGCCTGCGCCCACACGATGTTTTTAATGTAGTCTTCCAGTTTGTTTATTTTTGCTTCTATAAAACTTCTGATTGATTCGGTAAGCTCTATTTTTCTCGCCACAATATGTATTCTCATGTATTCCTCCGGGGCAACACAGTAAGATGATAAGTCAAAAAAATCTTCCTCCCCATCACTTCATAACCTTGTCGCTTTCGTAAATATTCACTGAACGCCATTTCTCTCCCTTTAGTAAAGGGAGATTAAGAGGGATTTGTTAAATCTCCCCTTGCCCCTCTTTACAAAAGAGGGGATTTCAGTGAGGACTTACTCGCTTTCTTTATTATCTTTAACATTAAATCAATTTTTTGTTAATTATTCAAAGCGATGAGTGGCAGGCGGGAGCGGGCGGCAGGTTTGGATTTTATTTTATCCCTATCGCGTAATGAGTGCTTTGTCCTACGTTTGTTTTGAAATATTTGTAATTTTCGTCTTCTCCGGTTAACGCGCCTTGCGCCGATTCCCAGCCAGAAGCGGAAAGATAAAACACGAACAGATTTTTTCCGTCAAATAGAGTTGACTCAAGCCAGGTTTTCAGAACCCTGAATTCCTGCTGGATGTCCCCCTGGATGTTGGGAGTATTTGAGGAAAAACGGAAGGCTTTGTATATTTTCGCGCCGTCCGGAAGACTTTTTGAGAGATCCGCCGGCAGTTCTCCGGAAGCCACGCTGACGCTTATGTCGGGTTCGCCTCTTGTCAGGGCTTTAAAACTCACCCTGGACAGATCCGAATCGGCTGATTTTGCGTTTATTTCATACGTTATGCCGAAGGACGACAATGCTACGGGTCTTGCGTTTATGGTATAAATGTCCCGGCTGCCCTTTACTTCATGTTTTGCGAGAACTATTTCACTTGCTGAAACCGGCTGGATTGTTATGACCTCTTTTCCAAATTTAAAGGTTATGCCGAATCTGTGGGAATTGCCTAATTCCCCGAAAGGCGTGAAAGCGTAGTCAAACTGCAGTTTTTTGTAATAGAGTCCCAGTCCCGCTGCAAAGCCCGACCACGCGCCTAACTCTAATCCGTGCATCCGGTATTTATACCCCATTCTTAAAACCAGTTTATCAGAAAGAGATTGCTCAATGCCGGCGGCAAGAAACGGATAATTGTCAATCGGTTTTGTAATGTCCAGGGACAGAAGAGTTTCTTTTCCAGGAATTCTGTGGCTTATTCCGGCTTTAAAATTGAGGGGTAGTTTGTATCTTTTTGAAATAAATTTTATGCCGGGCCCGATGTTCTGTGCTGCAAATCCGGCTGAAAAGTTCCTGTTTAGCCAGATGAAATTTTTTATCGCTCCCATATCCAAGGCGAAACTCGCTCCTGACTCATCGTCAATGGTCTGGTTTATGTATTTTAAAGAAGCGCCTGCAAATAATTCAGGTTTTACCTGATACGCATAACTCATGGAAAAGGCTAAATCATAAGCCCTGAATTTTCCTTCAACCGGCGAGATTGGTGCTAACGGGTCAGTTTCATAAAGCCCGCTTCTTCTTTCAATGTCTTTTGGAGTGTAGAAATAATTCAAGCCAAAACCCCATACTCCTGATTTTAATGATTTATATTTAAGAAACTTCATTCTCTCTCCGGGTAATGTATAGACGAGAAATTCCTGCTTCAATCCCTCAAAATAATCGTTGTGCGTAAAACCCAGATTTTTTTCCGGCACGCAGGCCAGCCCCGCAGGATTCCAGTAAATAGAATAAGGGTCGCAGGATACGCTTGTAAACGCCCCTGCCATTGCAACTGCTCTTGCTCCCGCGCCGATTTTCAAAAAAGCCGCTGATGTCGTTCCCGCGTCAGGGTGAATCTTATCCGCAAATACCAGGGATGAGGGATGAGGGATGAGGGATGAAAAAAGAAAGCAAAGCAAAGAAAGATTCTTAATAGATATTTTTGATTTTATTTGCTGATATCTCATTTCTTCCATAAATCTTCACCTTTTTTCCTCATCCCTCATCCTTACATCCCTCTTTTAATGTATTATTGCCAGTTTTTTTGTCACTGATTTTTCGCCTGACGCTGATTTTGCCTGTACCCTGTAAACATAAACCCCGCTCGCCGTATTTTTTATGTCCCAGATTATTTCCGAAGTGACTCCGCCGGGGCAATCCGCTTTTTCAAGCCGCGCTGTTTTTTCGCCGGCCACGTTGTAAACATCAACCGTCACATAAGACTTGTCAGCAACAAGAAATTTGAAAGTTAAAATATCCCCTTTTGCGGGATTCGGATATGTATATACAGAATCAGGGTTTAAAAGCGCCCCGGAAGGGACGTATTCCATTATTCTGAAAAATGAAAAATGGTTTACTTCTGCCGTCACTTTTTTGAGAACAGGATGCGCTTTTGATGTGTTTATAATGAGCCATGTGCCGTCTGAAAGGGTGTAAATCCTGAGGTTTTCCTCTATCATGCCGGCCACGGATTCCGCTGTATATGGCAGGGTCAGGACAGCGGGTTTTATCAGCTTCGTGTTGGGGTTTTTAAATTTTACTTCATAAGCGATAGCCGTGGGTTTTGCCTGGGTATTGGTTTTCATTGTAAAAAGCGGCTGATAAGTAACAGGGTCAAGTTTTGAGACCATTATCCTGTCATTTTGTGAAGCAGCGTATTCAGGAATGTCTATTCTGGTCCCGTCCGGAAGCCTGACCGAAGCGCCCTGGGACGCGTCAAAAAACCGCCAGTTGTCAGCCGATATGCAGGAGGCTTCGTTTGAAAGACTGGAATTATTGGTGCTGTCAAAAGCGGCCACTGAATAATAGAACCTAATATTCTCGGAAGCGCTGGAATCTATGAATTTTTTTACCCCCTTTAAAACCGTGGCATAAGGAATGCTTGAAACATAAACTGAATTCTGGACCCTCCTGTAAATCTTATAGCCGTAAACATCGTTGTAGAATGAACCGTCGTCAGGCGAGAGTGTCCATGTCAGGGTAAGACTTCCGCCTTCATCGCCGGGCGTGTCAACCACGCTGAGGTTCGCGGGCGGCTGGGGCGGGACAATGTCCGGGGTCGCCCATGTGGTAGCGATATTTGAGAGAGCGCTGATGTTTGGGATAAAGTCAGCTGTTTTAACCGCGAAATAATAAGTGACTCCGCCAAAAAGCCCACCTATCTCTTGGGACTGAATGTCTCCGGCAGGACCTTCAACAGGTATTGCGCTGCCTTGCAGCGCGGCTCCGTCAAAACTGTCCCAAGCGTAATTTGAAATAGTCGTGTACCTTATCAGGTAGTGGGAAGCAGTCCCTACGTCAGCGTCATTTCCCGGAGCGGTCCAGACAAGCGACACTGTTCCTGCACCAGGGCCGGGAACCGCGCTCAAATTGGTTATTGCTGAGGGAGGAGCATTGTCTCCGGAATCGTTTATGGAATAAGCCGATGCCGGATTTGAATTTTCAGATTCCACATAATCGTCAAATGCACGCACCGTGTAGGTAAATGTGGTCCCTGTAACCGCTGTGGCGTCAATGCAGGTCAAGGTATTGGAACTCACGCTTGTTATTTCCGTGAAAACTTCATCCGCGCTTTTTCTGTATATCTTATACGCTGTTATGCTGCCGGAACCGGACGCAGTCCAGTTCAGATTTATCTGATTGCCGTTGTCATTAGACACATCAACAGCTGTAAGTCCTGAAGGCGCAAGCGGGGCAGCATTGACCCTCACGGCTAAAACAGCTGTATTGTCAGTGCCGGAAACAGGATTTTCAAGGCCGGTAAGTTTCAAAGTATAGACGCCGTTTGCAAGAACTGAGGTATTCCAGTCAGCCAGAGTTTTGTCCTCTATGTTGTAAATAGTGTTGCTTGAAATTATATTGTTCCATGTTTGGGGGCTTCCACCTGTACTGTATTCAAGCGTATAGCCGGTCAAAGTATTAGCAGGATAAAACACATAACCCTTCACCGCGACAGTGACGCTTATGATGTCGTTTTTTCCGGGGCTTGAAATAGAAAGCGTTTTGGCTGCTTTATAAGCAATGAGTTTCCCGCCAAGGGTTCCTATAAATACCATTCCATTTGAAATAGCCGGCGAAGAATAAGCCGGGCTTAAAATATTTATATCCGCGGCGGCAAAAACCCCGGCAGAACTCACGGACACAAGTTTGCCGCCAGCAGTTCCTGCATACATGATCTCATTTGCCATTGCCGGAGACGAAAGTATGCCGAGACTTGAAGTATTGCCCAGACTGGGGGAACTGGGCCAGACATACTGAAGTGCCTGCTCAACCGGCTGGCTTGCCATTGCATAAAGAGTATTTGCCGAGGCTCCTGCTGAAAAATATACCCTGTCTTTTGTTACAACAGGCGAACCTGTCTGTATCCAGGAAGCGCTCTCTTCAAAGGGTCCGGATAACAAATTTAACAGAGTTCCGTCTGAAGAGTTGAAAGCCAAAGGTTTGTTTTCGTCATACCCCGGCAAGGCGTATAATATCCCGCTGGAAACCGCTACTGCGTTTATACCATACCTGCCGCCTGTTGTCGGGTACTCCCATTCAGGAGAAAAAGTGTTTTTGTTAAAAGCGTAAATCCTGCCGTCATTCGCGCCAAAATAAACCAGAACGCCTTCTGTTGACGGAGCAGAGTCCACCGGCTGATTAGCGGGATATTCAAAAAGGAGTTGTCCCGTGGATGCTTTAAACACCTTTAATTTTTTCTCAGGCGTGCCTGTGCCCGCAAAAATCCTGCCGTCCAGAACCAGAGGAGAAGATACTGAACACGCTCCCAAAGCCGCCCTCCATAACAAGTTCCCGTTTAATCGGTTCAGGGCATAGAGATAGCCGTCCATGGAAGGAACATAAAGAGTATTGCTTGAGACTGTGGGGGTTGCATCCACCCATCCGCCCGTTGAATACTTCCATGCTAAAGCGCCTGTCCTCGCGTTTAAGGCATAGATTTTGTTATCACGGGAACCAAAATAAACTATGTCCTCAAAAACTACCGGACTGGATACGATGTCCCCGGCCGGGTATTCCCATGCCCAGGTCAAAGGCGGATACGCCTGCTCGGCTGTAAAACCTGTCCGTTGATTGTTTCCGCGGAAAGTTGGCCAATCCCCAGCATAAACTGAAGGATAAAGGATAAAGGATAAAGGATTAAGGATGACGAGTAAAAATGACATGAAACATAACTTTTGTAGTTGCCAACCTTGGTTGGCTAATGATATGAAACTGAATTTTTTTATCATAGATTTACTCCATTTTTCCCTAAGCCGAGCAAGCTCGGCAACTACATTTTTTCATAAAATTGATTAAAATTAGTTAATTCTTTTTCTGGATTGTTTTGAATATATTCCCTTATTTTAGCTAATGCACTTTCATTCCTTATTACATGTTCATAATAATTCGGCTGCCATAACTTTTGTAGTTGCCAACCTTGGTTGGCTAATTTTTTAACAAAAATTGTTGTCTTTGATTTAAATCTTTTTACAATTTCAAAAAGCGAATATTCGGAATCACTAAGGATAATTATTAGATGAATGTGATTTGGCATTAACACAGAATAATCAATTTTCACACCTTTCAACTCATTTAGCCGAGCAAGCTCGGCAACTACAATATTTTTTATTTCAATATCTTCAAAATATGGTTTTCTGTAATTTGCGCAAATTGTGACAAAATAATAACCATCTGTTTTATAATTGTAATCTTTTAATCTGATATTTTTTATACTTTTCATATTTCAATATCTGTAGTTGCCAACCTTGGTTGGCTAATTTTTTAACAAGCAAGCTTGGTAACTACATTGTTTCCTAAGCCGAGCAAGCTCGGTAACTACATTGTTTCCTAAGCCGAGCAAGCTCGGTAACTACATTATCATCTTTTTTACGGTCCTCCTATGTATAATACATATGTCTTGCCGTCAGTGGAACCCACCACCAGAGTTTTATTGTCCGGATCAATGACAGGGTCAGCCTTCACTGGTCCGCCGGTCGCGACAGGCCAGCCGGTTCTCAAAACTTTGGTATTGACATTAACCGCGTATATATATCCGTCATCGCAGCCAAAATAAACATAATCCGGTCCGCCCTGGTCCACTGCGCTGTGCGGAACCCATACAGGCGAAGACCTTATCGCTCCTCCTGCCTGAAAAGGCCAGCCGGCCGCGCTTACGCCATAAGTGGAAACCTTATGAAGATATCCGTCATCGTTGCCGTAGAAAATATATTTAGGGCTGTCCCAGGTCACAAAAGGCGAAGTATAAATCGCTGCGCCTCCCCCGGAGGGATAATCACCAGCCGGCCAGCCGTCCGGTAAACCGGGCGGTAAAGTGCTCAGATTTGACGAAACCCTGGCATAGAGCTTCCCGTCAGTTGAAGTAAAGTAAAGAACGTTATTTGCATCCGCAATTTTGGCGTCCAGAAAGGGAGAAGACTTTATGGCCGCGCCGGTCTGGTAACTTGTGTCAGAAGTTCCGTCACTTAAATTCAGTTCTACCATCGACCATGGTTGAGCCCCCCCATCTTCAGTTCCTACCCAGCCGGTATTTACACTAGGACGGTTGTCTATGGACAACACTCCGGATACGGGCGATGTTATTGCAGAAGCAAAATTCCAGCCGCTGCACAAAGTTCCGTCTGACTTATTCAGACACCTGACCTTATTATCATTCGCTCCAAAATAGAATTTAGGGTCAGTATCTATGTCCACTATGCTGGATTTAATGACAACACCCAGGGGCTGTTTCCAGATAAATCCCGCGCTTGCGTTATTATCCTGCACTTTATAAACATCGCCGTTGTCATTCGCAAAATAAATGTAAACGCCGGTTCCCTCCACCCGCATATTCGGGCTTGTTCTTATGGAAGAAAGCGGGGACGTGGCATACTCCCATTTAAGGGTCCCGTCTTTTTTAATACCTCTTAAATACCCGTCAGTTGTCCCGACGTACACTGCAGAACTCACGGATGTTTCACCGGTGTTTGTATAGTAATCAACCGGCGATTGAATTTCAGTGGCTGCAGCCGGGACATACGGCCATGTGGTGCCGGCAGGAGGCTGGGCAGGGGCAATCATGGTAATTGAAGACGTGTCCACCTGGTTAGAAGGCGTGAAGTCCTGAACTAAATCGCTGGGGCCGTCCCGGACAAAGACATTTACAGGGTCAAACCTTATCCTGAAAACATTGGGAGTCCAGGCAGAAGCATTCTGGGTTGCTTCAAACACCACATAGAATGTCCGGGTTGAAGCAGCCGGGATGGACGCTGAAAGCAAATCAGGAGAAAGCACTGTCAGGGTGGACAAACCAACCGCATCAAGGGAAATGTCCGCCATTGGAACATAGGCAATGGTGCTCTTGTCTATGCCTGATTCATATCTGCCGTAGGTGCCGGTGCTGGTTGAATCCCGGACCAACATAATAGCGTTAAACAGGTTTTTTGCCTCACCAGTAGTTAACGGACCCGACAAATCCGAATTCATTATCTTAAAAGATACGGTAGTTACTTCCAGAATATTAAAACCGGCCGGGCTGTTGTTTGAGATGTCTATTTTTATGGCGCTGTCCCGCGTTGCATTATTCATCCACAATGGAGCAGCAGTGCTTCCTGTCACTGCATGAACGCTGGCTTCATAAGTGACCGTGCCTAATATTATCTGCGGAGCCGAGTCTGTGCCTGTATCAGTATTAAAAGTCACCCTGTAAGTGGTGCTGCTTATCAATGGATAACCGTCCTGGTCATTAAATGAAAAACCTGACAGTTGTCTGGCTGGTAAGAGTGTCCAGGTTAAATCCTATGTCTGAGAGTCTGTATATGTGCGGAGAACGTGTGTCCGGATTGCCGCCGGTGCGCTGAAATATTATGTTGTCGCCTCCGCCGGAACTTGATGCCTGGCCGATTGTCATGGTTATGGGAAATTTTCTCGCCAGGAACTGGGCTTCACTCGTGTTGACCGGATAGGTAAGCGTATTTGCAGCTGCATTCCCCGCATTATTATTCGTTGAACCAATGGTGGTAAAATTCGTTGAGAGAAAATCTATAGAATGATTGCCCGTATCATATGCTTCAGCCGACCATCTGCCTATGGAATTGGCAGCATTTGCCGCCGCATGATTTGTAAAGGAAATCTTTTGTGCTTTATAATTGTATCTGGAATAAGACTCGCCGGATTCCCACGTTACCTCGTCTATTGTGGAGCCGGCAGAATCTTCAAGGGCCAGAAAATCTCCGGCAGCATTTAGCCCCTGTGTGCCGAAAACTTCCGTGTAACTCAGTCCGTCATTGCTTATTGAAGAGAAATCAATTACAGTATAGTTTTGCGGATAGATTTTTCTGGTAAATTTAAATCTTAACCCGTTGGATGAGGCTGCTGAATTTCTAATAGCATAGCCGGCAAGGGTCAGCGTGTCCACGGATGAAGTATTGTAAATTTCTATGAATTGCCCGTTAAGGTTTCCGTAAGATACTTCGCTTATTTTAACAGGGTGCGTGGTTATGTGGTTGGCATAGTTTGTAGTGCTAGTGGGGTCTATTTCAAAATAGGAGGGATTGCCGTCAGTTACTCTGGCAAAAGACTGGCCTTGTGAAAGAAGGCTGGGACCGGGCCACTGGACCTGGTCCACTAAATTGCCTGAATTATCCAGGAGTTTCACATGGTAACTCATTGCTCCGTTTAAGTTCATGGAAGGGGTGATAGTAAAAGTGGACTTTGCGTTTATAATGTCTCCGGCCTGTCCTGTCCAGACAGTATTCGGAGTGCCTCCGATGTCTATAGTGTTCTCAATGTAATTAAGCTTCCAGCCCACAATAGAAGGGGTGCTGGTAGTATTATTATAAAGTTCAACCCGGTCGCTTGCAGCATCAGGACCGGTGGGGTAAACTTCGTTTATAAGAACCGGCGCAGTCAGGATGATTTCCGGGTAAACCTCGTAATAGCTTAAAATAGAACCATCCGCTTTTACGATTCTAAGGCAGTAGGCTGTTCCCGGAACCATCCCGTTGTCTTTTAACGCGAAGTCCCATTGACCGTCCTGTCCGACCGGAACCGCAGCAATGCTGTTGGTGAAATTGTTTAACTCTTCATAGGTCTGGTTTACAGTGGTGTGAGCTCCGTGTTTGGGGTCATTGGCATTGCCGGTCAAAGCAGTGTTGTCAAGAGGAGAATTGTCTTTGAACGCGATAAGCGTGGCTCCTGTTACATCCGTGTATGATGCAGGCGTGCCGTTGCTCGGAGCATCGCAGGTGCCGTCTCCCTTGCCTGCAAACTGGAGTTTGAAGTCCTGTCCGCTCACGGAAAGTTGCGCGTAATCTATATGGAGAAGGGTTCTGAGTCTGAAAAATGCGCCGGCCGAAGGCAATGAAGCAACTGTGTTCTGGCCGGCTAATACCGTTCCCACATCAGCAGTGTCAGTATTGTCAAAAAACCGGTATGCAGATTGAGTAAATACGGGCGTGGGAGTGGACGGCCAGAAGGCAAATGAGAAGCCGCCGACTGTTGTGGAAGATAGATTTGCTTCAAGCACTACTCCGGAGTTAGCATCGGTCCATGTGAAGTTCGGCACGGAATCCATCACCAGCCTCTTGGCAAACAAATCGGAATTTAAGTCAGAAACACTAAGGATTAACCGGTCTTTATTTACAGGGTCCTGGTGTATGTTGTATATTTTTTGCGGATTGCCGAACGCAGGATCAGGCGCGGCATCCGCCCCAGCCGTAGGAGTACCGGTTGTCCCGTAGTACCAGCCGATATTGGTGGCGGCATTGTCGTTATAAGCCACCACCCAGCGGGTTGTGCCGCCGGATGTGAGCCAGCCGGCTGCCACAAGTTTCGTGCCTGCCAGCGGGAGTTGGCAGGCTGTGTCCACATTGGCAGTATTGGTCCAGGCGCTACCTGACCAGTAACCTATCTGCAAATCAGAGCCAGCGTTTCCAATGGAAGCAAATACCATTTCATTGCTGGCTGGATTTGCAGCCAAATCCAGATCGGTGGCGTCATCCAAAAAAGTAGCCGGGGTTACGACATTGCCCCATGAATGCAGGGGATTTCCGCCTGTCCAGGTAGCAGTTGCATATCTCACACCGTTTGTGCCGTTGGCCCCGGCTGAGTTGGCCCATACAACCATAATGTCGCCGGAAAGAGATTCAAACTCAACGTCAAAGTCATCCACATCCTGCGCCGCTGTAACAACCTCAAGCGAGGACTCTAAAACAGGGTTAGGCTCGTTTTCCCACCCTGTCCCGGTCCAGACCATTGCAGAGAGGTCTGAACTTGCGTCTGCCCAGATAGCTACGAGGGTGCCGGATGAGGGCCTGCGGTCAGATGCCATCTTCACCCACTGCACCACACCGGACGTTCCTGCAGGGTCCAGATTCGTATTGACTGACCAGTTTGCAGAACCGCAGTCCGTGTTGCCCGGCTTGGTTCGGTATCCTAATTCATTGGTCGTTCCCTGATTCTGGGAATAAAGCACCATCACGTCTCCTGTATTAGTCTCGTATGCTATGTCAAAACGCCGGGTAGTTTCATTTCCACCCACAGATTGAGTCCACTCCTCATACCAGTTGGCACCGTCAGAACACAGCACGCGCAAAGTCCCGTCTTTGACATACCCTGCCATGATTTCCTGCTTGGTAGAGATAGGAGAGGTCTTAATCACAAACAAAGAACCTGCCGTGCCGGAGACAGTGTTTTTTACGCCGCTGAATGTGTTGTCAGCGCTTTTGTATTCGCGGAACTGCGGCATTGTGTTTCCTGCCTGACCGTAGAATATGACCCCGTCTCCGGCTTCGGGCAACACGGGGACGGCTAATGTCTTGACATAACCCAGATTCACCCAGTCCGTAAAGCCGCCATTGTTGTGGACTGCCCGGACCCTGAAATAATAATAGGTATCAGAGTTTAAAGCAGTGAATTGAGCGGATGGACCTGACACTGGAGCAGTGGTAAAACTGACCTGGTCAGTAGCGCCCGGATTGAAATCATAAGCAGTTGAGACATGAACAGTGTAGAGAGTAGTGGTTAATGGATTGGAGTTGTTATCCCAGTGAACAAAAAAACTACTGGCAGTCACGGCGCTGAAAGTGGAAACAACGGACAAAGGCTCATTCGCCCACGTGGAGGTTGCAGGATATGCTGACCATGTGCTTGACTCTCCGGGGCCGTTGGACCGCACAAAAAGGTAATAAGTCGTATTCGGAACCAGAGCAGGATTAAATATCGTAGCGCTGATATCCCCTAATGTGGTGCTGGAAGCGTAAATTGGAGAAGGGGGATTGTCCGGATTTATGGACGCGGCCAGCATGTAGCCGGTAGCTCCGATGACTAACTGCCAGTTCCCTGTAATTGAATATGTAGAAACATTGGTGATTGAACCAAGGTTCGGAGCCGGCAGATTCAGTGTCTTTGTGGAACCAAGGTTGACATAATCCGTATAAATGCCATTATGATTGACTGCCCGGACCCTGAAATAATATTCAGTGAAAGAGAGCAAGCCGGTAAAAGTGGCGCTGGGTCCTGACGGCGCTGTGTCAAATGATATCTGGTAAGGACTCGCTGAGGCAGTGAAATTTGCGTCAGTGGATACCATGACCGTATAAATGGTTACGGACGGCGGGTTCAAATTGGCATTCCAACTCGCTGTAAAGCCGGATGAAGTCACATTGCTGAAAGTAGAAATTAGAGTGCCTGGCTGATTAGCCAGCGTTGAAGTGCCCTTTGACGTTGTCCAACTCGTTGGCACGTCATTGTTGTTTATTGCCGCTGCCTGAAAATAATAAGTTGTGTTTGCTTTCAGATTTGTTGAACTTAAGTATAAATTATAAGTGTAGGAACTCGTTACAACTGCGCCGGTTGGAAACGTTGACGGATTGTCCACCGTTGACGTGAGCACCCTGTATCGCGTGCCTGAGGGATTGTTTGTATCCGTCCAGTTAAACTGAACGGCGTTTGCAGCCATGCCTGTGAAATTATTGAATACAGGCGCAAATTCCACGAACGTTGACGTTCCTTTTGACGTGGTATAACTTGTGGGAACATCGTTATTGTTTACTGCTGCCACTTGGAAATAATAAGTTGTGTTGGCTTTCAGATTTGTTGAACTTAAGTATAAATTGTAAGTGTATGAACTCCCACCGTTGACGTGAGCACCCTGTATCGCGTGCCTGAGGGATTGTTTGTATCCGTCCAGTTAAACTGAACGGCGTTTGCAGCCATGCCTGTGAAATTATTGAAAACAGGCGCAAATTCCACGAACGTTGACGTCCCTTTTGAACTTGTGTAACTCGTTGGAACGTCATTGTTGTTTATCGCTGCCACCTGGAAATAATACGTTGTGTTTGCTTTCAAATTTGTTGAACTTAAGTATAAATTATACGTGTATGAACTCGTTACAACTGCGCCAGTCGGAAACGTGGACGGATTGTCAACTGTTGATGTCAGCACCCTGTATCGCGTGCCTGAGGGATTGTTTGTATCCGTCCAGTTAAACTGAACGGCGTTTGCAGCCATGCCTGTGAACTGGACATCTGTGGGCATGATAGCAACAGTGGATGTGGACTGGGACCCGGTATAATTCGTTGGAACGTCATTGTTGTTTATTGCTGCCACCTGGAAATAATACGTTGTGTTTGCTTTCAAATTTGTTGAACTTAAGTATAAATTATACGTGTATGAACTCGTTACAACTGCGCCGGTCGGAAACGTTGAAGGATTGTCAACTGTTGATGTAAGCACCCTGTACAATGTGCCTGAAGGATTATTTGTATCTGTCCAGTTAAACTGAATTGCATTTGCAGCCATGCCTGTGAAATTATTGAATATAGGTGCAAATTCCACCAAAGTTGATGTTCCGGGATATGCTGACCAGGAACTTATTTTATTAGGACCATTGGCCTGCACAAAAAGGTAATAAGTCGTGTTCGGAACCAGAGCAGGATTAAAAACAGCCGCGTTGAGGTCGCCTAATGTGGTGCTGGAAGCATAAATCGGAGAAGGTGGGTTATCCGGATTTACGGACGCGGCTAAAGTATATCCTGTTGCTCCGCTGACCATAGACCAATTTGCTGTTATAGAGGTGATATACACATTGGTGATGGAACCGATGATTGGCGCGCCAAGCCCGCCGGGTGGCAGTGTCAGGGCAGTAGCATCTGTCGTGTAAGAAGTGATGAGTCCGTTATTATTGATAGCCGCCACCTGGAAGTAGTAGTTAGTATCAGGGTTAAGTCCGGCAGAACTTAAAAAAGTATTATAAGTATCAGAAGTCGTAACCACTGCTCCAGCAGGAAACGTAGAAGGATTGGCAACTGTGGATGCCAGCACCCTGTACAATGTCCCTTCAGAATTGCCATTCGCTGACCAGTTAAACTGGATTGTATTGTCAGTTATGCCTGTAAAGTTTACGTCTGCAGGCATGACAGCAAAAGTGGATGTGGACTGGGACCCGGTATAATTTGTGGGAACGTCATTATTGTTTATCGCTGCCACCTGGAAATAATAAGTCGTGTTTGCGTTCAGACCTGTTGAATTAAGGTATAAATTATAAGTGTATGAACTCGTTACCACTGCGCCTGATGGAAACGTTGACGGATTGTCAACTGTGGAAGTCAGCACCCTGTACAACGTGCCTGAAGGATTGTTTGTATCTGTCCAGTTAAACTGGATTGCGTTTGCAGCCATGCCTGTGAAATTATTGAATACAGGCGCAAATTCCACTAACGTAGAAGTCCCTTTTGAACTTGTATAACTGGTTGGAACATCATTGTTGTTTATTGCTGCCATCTGGAAATAATAAGTTGTGTTTGCTTTCAAACCTGATGAACTTAAGTATAAATTATATGTGTCCGAACTCGTTACAACTGCGCCCTGGGGAAATGTGGCTGGATTGTCAACTGTTGATGTCAGCACCCTGTATAATGTTCCTGCCGGATTGCTGGTATCTGTCCAGTTAAACTGGATTGCGTTTGCAGCCATGCCTGTGAAATTATTGAATACAGGCGCAAATTCCACGAATGTTGAAGTCCCTTTTGACGTGGTATAACTCGTTGGAACATCATTGTTGTTTATTGCTGCCACCTGAAAATAATAAGTTGTGTTTGCGTTCAGACCTGATGAACTAAGGTATAAATTATAAGTGTAGGAAATTGTTACTACTGCGCCGGTCGGAAA
>JACQWV010000092.1 GCA_016209085.1 Elusimicrobiota bacterium | reverse complement strand
GGGTTGAAAAATTGGCAGACAGGCCAGAGGGAATAAAGCCTGAAGACTCGGCTGGTTTTGAAAATCTTATACCGTTAAAAGAAATTTTAGGGGAAGTTGTAAAAACAGGTCCGCAGAGCGCAAAGGTTGACAGAGAATATTTCAGGCTTTTAAACGAATTCGGCAGCGAGCTTTATATACTCAGGGAACTTCCGACAGAGGAAATCAAAAAGAGCGATTTGCGCATGCTTGCGAAAGCCCTTGAAAGAATGCGCTCCGGAAAAGTTGACATAAACCCCGGCTTTGACGGCGAATACGGCAAAATCTCCCTCATCGGCGGCAAAGACTTTGAACGGTCTGACCAACTGACGCTTTTTTGATAGATGTCATCTGCTTTACATTAAATGTTTTTTGAAATTCTAAAGAAAGAGGGATACCCGTTTAAATCAGAATTCAGAATAATCAGGGAACAGGAAAAAAACAGATTCCTTGAGGGCATTGTGTCTTCAAAAGAAATGAAGGATTTCCTTGAAGAAATACGGTGTTCCAAACAGAGGCTGTCTTTTCCTGCAACCGGCAAAGCCGGAGAATACCAGAAAAGACTTATAGCCGGAAATTTCCTTGATTTTGACGACATTTTTATTTACGGCATGAGGCTGTTTAAAGAAAAACCTGAAATTTTAGATAAATACAGAAGCCGTTTCAGACACATTCTCGTGGATGAGTTTCAGGATACAAGTTTTGCCCAGTACATGTTTATGAAGGAGATTGCCCGGGAAAATATATGCGTGATAGGAGACCCTGACCAGTCAATTTATGGATTTATAAACGGTTTCTTCAATCCTTTTGAACAATTCAAAAAGGATTTTCCCGGCGCCGAAATAATTTCAATCCGGGAAAATTACCGCTCCCAGAACAATATAATTGAAGCGGCAAAACAGATAATAGAAAAAAACCTTTCTTTGTTTCCAAGAGAGCTCAAAGCATGCGTTGAAACGGGACTGCCGATTGAAATAATTTCGTGCAAAAGCGAAAAACACGAGGCAGAGCTGGTGGTCAGGAAAATTGAAAACCTTCTCGGAGGTTCAAGCCATTTTGCCATGGAATCAAAGGCCGTTGAAAAAGAAATAGAGAGCCGTAATTACAGCTTGTCCGACATCGCCATTCTATACAGATTTCATGCGCAGGCTAAAATATTGGAGGGTGTCCTTGAGAAAGCAGGGCTTCCTTACGAAACTTTCGGCAGAAAAAACGAAGAGGTTTCCGCAGAGGAGGAATTTAAGGATTTTGTCGCAGGCGGGCATTCAGTCCCTCCGCCTCCGGAACACAGGGCGGAGAAGATAATCCTTCTCACTCTTCACCGCTCAAAAGGTCTTGAGTTCCCGGTGGTTTTTATAACCGGTTTAGGATTTCTCAAAGACATTCATGAAACATTGAAAATTTTTAAGAACGCAAAAATCCCATCCAGAAAGAAAAAACCGGTTCAGGATACTTTTTTTTAATGAACGGAATCAGAGTTTTTTATTGAGTTAAAAATCCCGCTTTCAGGGGCATTGTTCTGTCCGAACGACAGGTCTGCAAGGCAGGTTATTAAGATGGCGAACGAAAAAACAAAAATAAGCTTGAAAATCTTCAGATTATTTGAGTTGTCGATTCTGATGTGCTTTTTTTTCTTCATTCAAACATCCGCTCCGGAGAAACAACCGCTTGAGACGGGAATGTAAATCCCGTTTCGTTGAACTCAAAAGGTTTCATGTATTCTTTGGCGGGATTCGGCTCGGCCAAAAGGATTTCCGGCATCGGGATTGTAGTCGGAGGAATTAAAGAATTGGAAACCGTGCTTTCAAACTGCTCTGCAACTGTCAGGGGCCAGCCCCACCCTGATTCTTTTTCATTCGGAGTGGGATTCATGCCTGCTCTTTCATACACGGCCTCGGTAAAACCCACGCAGTCATACAGCTCGGGGCCCTTTTGCTGAAGATGTTTCTCAGTGTATTTAAACCCCGCAGCAGCCATCTGAAGCGCTATTTGTACGATGTCCTGTCTTTGTTTTTCATCCGGCGGCATTTTCAAAGTTCTGTTTCCGTAAAAAGGATATTTATAATTATGCAGAAAATGCTTCCATTTTATGATTTTTCTCACGCCGCCGTAGGGCTTGAACCAGTTCGGCACGCAGTCAGCTATCACGGGCGTTATTTTGCCGTTTTCAATTTCAGTTCCGGCGAAGATTCCCGCATGCCCGACGGGGAGCTCTCCCGTTATGATAAGGGGAGCTCCTGTGAGTCCGCCGGAATAAATCAGGTCCCCGGACCTTATTGAAGACGGACTGGGTTGTGCCATTATGAGATTTTCCGGGCTGCCCTTCATTTCGTCAAGCATTTCAAAAGCCATGGATTTTATCACAACGGTTTCATTTGAGGATTTTATCAGGATTTCAAGAATATTCCGCGCTCCTTTGGTCTTGAATTTCCCGATGCTGATTATTATGTTCATTCTTACGGTCTCGTCCGACTCGTCGTAAAAATTCAAAAGCGAGCTCATGACAATGGGGTCTCCTATTTCTCCCAATGCCCATATGGAGTCTATTGCTTTAAGTTTCTTTTTAAGATTTTCTTCGTAGGCGCCTTTATGCTTCTGGTCCCTCACGTAATCGTCAATGTTGTCCAGAAGCTTGTCTACCGCATAGGGGCCTTTCTGTTCGCGTATTGCTTGTATGGCGCATGATTTTATCGCCTCATTCGTGGAAAGAATAGACTCCGCGATTCTTTCCAGGTCGGACGGGTTGCCGGAGCCGGCCAGCTTTCTTATATTGGAACACGCCTGGCCTGCTTCAAGCCTGTCAAGATACCCAATTGAGTGTTCTTCGGCATTCAGGCGGGTGGAAGATATAAACAATACAGAGGTCAGAGATAAGAAGATTTTAAAGGTTGTTTTCATAGTCATATAACACAGTTTATCCGAAAAGCATAAATTCAACAAGGTTCAAAAGGACTATTTTTGCATGTATTTTTTACCACTTATGTATAGGACTTCAAGACCGGATTATATAGGCCGTTTAGGATTTTTTCTGTTTCAGCGTGAAAACAGGGTTCTGCGGGAGCCAGGAAGCGCATCTTCAGCCTTTTATTACGCCTATCGGCTTGAATCTGGCTATTTTTCTTGATATTCCGGAATTGCAGACCACGTCAATCACGTTTGAGATGTTCTTGTATGCCTCGGGCATTTCTTCGGAAAGGGTTTCCCTGCCGGCTGATTTCGCTATTATGCCTGTTTTTTCCAGCTCTGCCGCGATTGACCGGCCCCGCGCCCTTCTTATGGCCTCATGTCTTGACATGACTCTTCCGGCTCCGTGGCAGGTTGAACCGAAAGTTTCCTTCATCGCCTGCGCCGTTCCAAGAAGCAGGTACGAATACCGTCCCATGTCTCCGGGTATTATCACCGGCTGTCCGGTTTCTCTGAAAATTTCAGGAAGTTCCGGATGCCCGGGTCCGAAAGCTCTTGTGGCGCCTTTTCTGTGCACGATAAATTTTTTCTTTTTCCCGTCAATAACGTGTTCTTCCAGTTTGGCTATGTTGTGCGCCACGTCATAAACAAGATCCATCTGCATGTCCCGCGGAGAGATTGTAAAAATACGCATAAAAACTTCTCTTGTCCAGTGCGTCAGGCACTGCCTGTTGGCCCACGCGTAATTTGCGGCCGCTTTCATAGCGGCAAAGTAATCCAGTCCTTCTTTGCTTGTAAAAGGAGCGCATGCAAGCTCCCTGTCCGGCAGATATATCTCATATCTGTTTGACGCCCTTCGCATCGTTTCCAGGAAATCAGTGCAGACCTGATGTCCGAATCCTCTTGAGCCCGTGTGTATCATCACGGTGATTTGCCCTTTAAAAAGCCCGAATTTCTGCGCTGCGGTTTCGTCAAAAATTTCATCAACTGTCTGCACTTCAAGGAAATGATTGCCCGAGCCGAGCGTTCCCTGCTGTTGTTTACCTCTTTCATACGCCTTGTGGCTTATTATTGAAGGGTCTGCCCCGTCCAGGCGGCCGTCTGATTCTGTTCTCTCAATGTCCTGGGAAGTTCCGTACCCGTGTTCAACCGCCCATGCGGAGCCTTTCAGCAGAAGTTTTTCATGGCTCTCCCTGCTTAATTTGATTTTTCCCTCAGAGCCGACTCCCAGAGGAATCTCGGAATATAATCTGTAAACCAAATCCTTTATTTTCGGCTGGACGACTTCTTTTTTCAGGTTTGTTCTCAACAGTCTGACACCGCAATTTATATCGTATCCGACTCCGCCGGGGGAAATTATCCCTTCCTGTGCGTCAAAAGCAGCCACTCCGCCTATAGGGAATCCATATCCCGTATGAATGTCGGGCATTGCAAGGGCGTTGCCTGTTATGCCCGGCAGGGTCGCGACATTAGCGATTTGTTCAATCGCCTCGGTTTCAAGCAGTTTTTCTATTTTCTCATCCGCGTAAATAACTGCGTCTGTCCGCATTCCCTGCTTGTAAGTTTTCGGCGCCAGCAGTCTGTTGGAATCCAGTCTTTTGAGTTTTTCGTTCATAAAAAACCTCTTTTCTAACCCGCGGGGTTAGAGCGGTTAAATGTCAAAAATGACTTCCATTATCCATTTTCCTTTTTTGTTTTCAATTTTCAGGTTGTGGTAAGTAGCGGCTTTTAAAAGAAATTTAGAGCCGTGTTTAAGACGGGAGTATTTTTCGCCTTTTATCGCTGCCTTGAGACCGAGTTTGCCGGAG
>JACQWV010000070.1 GCA_016209085.1 Elusimicrobiota bacterium | reverse complement strand
GGGCACATCAACACGGTAAACATACTCAAACAGAAAGGATACGTCATCACCTCCCAGATACCGCTTTCCGAGTATGTGAAAGATTTTCCTCCCGCTGATTCCGCGTACCACAATTACGCTGAAACAATTGAACTTCTGCAGAAAATTTCAGCGGCTAATTCCGACATCGCTTCTCTTTTTTCAATAGGGAAAAGCATAGAAAACAGGGAAATATGGACGCTCAGAATAAATACCACTGAGAAAGGTCTCCAGGCGAGCAAGAAACCGGGCTCATGGTTCATAGGAAACCATCACGCGAGAGAGCATCTGAGCGTTGAAGTTCCGCTTTTGTACGCGGTCTGGCTGCTTGAAAACAGAACCAAGCCTGAAGTTAAAAAATATATAGATTCTCTGGACATACTCATAACCCCCATGCTCAATCCCGACGGCGCTGAATACGACATCTCCGACGGGAAGTACAAGTGGCACAGGAAAAACATGAGAGTCAATCCCGACAAGGAAATAGGCGTTGATTTGAACAGGAATTACGCTTTCCGGTGGGGCGGAAGCGGCTCTTCTCATTCCACATGGAGCGACACCTACTGCGGGGCTTCTGCTTTTTCAGAGCCTGAGAGCCAGGCGGTAAAAAAATTCCTTGACGGCAGAAACAACTTCAAGACCATGATTTCCTACCATTCCTATTCGGAGCTTGTTCTTTATCCCTGGGGCGGGGCTGACGAGGACATATCTGATGCAAACGACCTCAAGGCCTTCAAAACCTTGGCCAAGGAAATGGCAAAGCTGACAGGATACACTGACCAGAAGTCAAGCGACCTTTATGTCGCGACCGGGGATACCTGCGACTGGGCATACGAGGCCAAAAAAATATTCGCTTTTACCATAGAGCTGACTCCCAAAGGCGGGTGGGGCGGAGGCGGATTCTATCCCGGAGTCTCCGTGATTGAAAAAACCGTTACCAACAACATAAAGGCGGGAATGTATCTTTTGAGCAAGACGGCAAATCCTTATAACGCTGATTACTGAGTAGCAGACTGTTAGATGGTCCTGGCAGACAAAATATAAGATTTGATTTTTTTCACGGGGTAGTAGGATTCTTTTGCCTTTTTCAGACTCGGTTTGTCAAGGTCGCTTTCCTTGTTGATGTAAATAAACCTGTCGGGAAGAATTTTTGCAAATTCGTTGTCAAGAAACTGGTAAAGCCCCTTGATGTCGCCTGAGGCCTTTTCAAAATGCAGCGCAAAAGCGTCTGAAGAAAGTCTGGAGCCGATTGCAAAACCGGCTGTTTTTCCCTCAATTTCAACCATAATTCCCTTCATTTCAAGCAGGTCAAAATTCTTTAAAGAATTGATTATCGCCTTTTTTTCGCAGTCAAGAGTTTCCGCGAGTCCTTCTTCCGGTTCGTCGTGTCTTTTGCTCCATTCTTCAAGCAGAGATATGCACTGCCCCGCGTTGTTTTTTGATATCAGTTCTGTTTTTACCGAAGATTCAGGGAACTGTTTTTTAAACTGGGTTATCAAATTCCTTTTTTTGGAAAATTTGTGTCCCTTCAGGTTTTTCATGTCCGAAGCAGGATACACGTAATCCATATAGCCAGTCTGTTCCAGCGCTTCAAAGAATTTTTCTATCTCCGGCAGATCGTTTTCCTTCAGATAATTCTCCGGGACGTAATAATAGCGCTCGTAACCAAACTTTTTGGCTTTTTCAAAGAGTTCAGCTGGTGTAAAGTTTTTTGGTTTTTTTGCCAGAGGCAGAAGCAGCCTCTTTTTTACAGGGCTTTCCATGGGCACTTCGCTTATGAAAAGCTCGTTTTCGCATATTATAAAATGAGCGTTGTAGATGCAATGGTTCCATGCCGTTATTGAGGAGAGCGAATATTCGCACAGGGGATAATTCTGATGTTCAAAGAATTCTTTCAGGAACGGGTAATCATCGGTTTTAAGAACCTTAAACATATAATTTGGTTCACCCCGTTAGAGTATCTCTAACGGGGTAAATCATCGGGTGAGAATCGTTCAGCGTCTTGAATCCCAGCTTTTTGTAAAAATGGCTGGAATTATCCTGCGCAATGAGTCCTATCCATTTTATTCCGTCCTGCTCAAGTTTTTTCACTATTCTTTTTATTATTTCCGAGCCTATTCCGGTTTTTCTCCGCTTTTTGAGAACGGCAACGTCCTGGATGTAAGCGTCGTTTGTCCTGTCGCTTATTGCCCTTCCCATCCCTGTCGCCAGTCCATTTTCAACGGCTATCAGGAAACAATGACTGTTTTTTATCATTTTTCCGAGCATACGAGGAGTGTCTTGTTTATGCCACCAACCCTGACTCTTGTAAAGGGATATGATCTGCTTAAGAATTTTTTTATCTACTTTTTTGATAAACCGGTAGGAAACCATAAAAAATAAGATACAAGATACGGGATGCAATAGCGGAATACTTACGCTATTTCCTGCATTTTTCAGGATACAGAACGCCTTTCAGTCGGCCGGGGATGTTTTGATAAAAGCAGAATTCCTGTCCGTCCGAAGCAGTCAGCGAGATGATTTTTTCAGTGCGTTCGGTTACCTGTTTGATGAAACCGAAGCCTGTTATGCCTGCCGCGAATTGATACGTGACTTTCGGCGGTTTTCTGTTGATGTAAAACGTGGAGACGTTCAATTCCGGCGCGGCTTCAAAACGAACTCTTTCGTTTTCCCGCAGGCCGGCAGGGTCAACGTTTATTTCGCCGAGCCTGAATTCGCCCAGGTCTTTCAGAGTTATGTAAAGTTCTTTGGATTTTAGATGAAATTTCTGAAGTCCTGTGAAATCTTCAATCAGGTAACTCTCGTTCCGGTGTTCAAAGTACAGATTCGTGCCTACGTAAAATTTTCCCTGGAATCTGGCGATAAAACCGGTAAGAACCGCGGGTTCGGACGCCTGTGAACCGTAGAAGGCGTTTTTAAGCGGTTCGGTTTCAGCCGCCGTCACTGTCTCCGGCGATTTTGAAGGCGTTTCCAGTATTTCTGCAAGGCTGATTTTGCCGTTGCCGCTGAAATAATCGTCCGGTTCATTGGCTTGTGCGCCTGCAATTCCTGCAAGCGGATAAAAAAACAGGGATGCTGAAATAATTGTTTTGGAGATATTAGTCATATACATACTTTATAACAAAAATCCGCTGTTTTTTTATGAGTCAAAAGGCCCAATATACGGGTGTTATCTGGCAGGGTTAAAATTAGGTCTTAAAAGACGTCAAAAATTTGTTATTTCAGCATGTCCCAAATGATTTTGGCAAGGAGGCCGTTTGACACTATAAACAGCAGGGGTTTTATTATCCAGACGCCTTTTTTCAGCGCAAGATGCGCGCCTGCATAATTTCCCGCCATTCCTATGAAACCCATTGATATTCCAAGCAGCAGATTGACTTTTCCGAGAATCAGGAACGCAACGAGCGCGGATACGTTTGACGTAAGATTCAGGAGTTTGCTCAGAGCAGTGGCCCTGAGTATGTCGTATTTGCAGAAACCCGCCAGGGCTATGGCGAAAAAAGTTCCGGTGCCGGGTCCCAGCATTCCGTCGTAAAAACTTATTGAAAAAGATATGAGCAGAGACCTCAGAATCAGAACTTTTTCCGGATATGCCGAACTCATGTCCCTCAGTCCCCAATCTTTGCGCGAGACCAGAAGAAAGGCCGTAGGCGGAATCACGGCAATCAGCAGATATTTTACGGTTATTGGGGGAAGAACGGATATAAGTTTCGCGCCCAGAACCGAGCCCATGGCAGCCGTAATGACCACGGGAACCAGGTACCCGGATTTGAACCGCAGTTCCCTAAGATATTTTACAGCAGCCACGGATGTCCCGAGGGTTGAGGACATTTTGTTTGTGCCGAGCAGGAAATCAAGCTTCAGGCCGTAGTGGATGTAAGCGGGGAGAGTTATGAGTCCGCCGCCTCCGGCTATGGAATCCACAAACCCGGCCAGAAAAACAAAAAGTCCGAGCAGTAAGAAAGAAGAAGACAGAAAATCAGACATAATTCTCTAATTATAACAAAATGATATAATGGGTTATATGAACATAGAAAACAATCTCAATGACATTAAAAATACCATAGAAATTTCAAGCGGCAGGCATAAAGTTGATTTGCTTTTGAAGAACGCGAAAGTCATCAACACCTTTTCAGGAGACATACATAAAACCGACGTGGCTGTTCACAAGGGAAAGGTCGTGGGGTTCGGGATTTATCCCGCAAAAGAAATCATAGATTTGAAAAACGCTTATCTCTCCCCTGGATTCATAGACGGCCACGTGCACATTGAGAGTTCAATGGTCAAAATCCCGGAGTTCGCCAAGATAGTCCTTCCTCACGGAACCACCGCCGTGGTAATAGACCCGCATGAAATAGCCAACGTTCTTGGCATGGACGGAATAAAATACATGCTGGCATCCAGCGTCAACGCGGTTTTGGGAGTGTACGTGATGCTGCCTTCCTGCGTGCCTGCAACCAAGCTTGAAACGGCCGGAGCCGAGTTATCCGCTCATGATTTGAGCCTTCTTTTGAACGACGAAAGGGTGCTGGGCCTCGGCGAGATGATGAATTATCCCGGAGTCATATTCCAGGACAGGGAAGTGCTTGAAAAAATCGTCATCGGAAAAAACAAAATAATTGACGGCCACGCTCCTCTGCTCAAGGAAAAGCAGCTCTACGCGTACGTTGCGGCCGGCATACGCTCGGACCACGAATGCACCAGCGTGGAAGAGGCGAAGGAAAAATTAAGAGCCGGCATGTACATAATGATAAGGGAAGGGACCGCCGCGAAAAATCTTAAATCCCTTCTGCCGCTCGTAAATTCGGAAAATTCAAGAAAATTCGTGTTCGTCACGGACGACCGGCATCTGGAAGACATATTTACCGAGGGACACGTTGATTATCTGGTCAGAACCGCCATAAAACTCGGAGTGGACCCGATAAGAGCCGTACAGATGGGCACCATAAACACAGCTGAATATTTCGGCCTGAAAAACCTGGGAGCAATTGCTCCGGGATACGGCGCGGACATGATTGTTTTTGACGACTTGAAGAAACTTAAAATATCCAGGGTTTTCAAGGCGGGAAGACTCGTGGCGAGAAACGGCGTTATAGAGCCGGGCGTTATATCGGAATACAAAGGCAAGGCAAGAGGAACAATCAACGTCAAATGGATAGAACACGAGGATTTTGCCTTAAAAGCCGAAGGAAAGCGCGCCAGAGTCATAAACGTGATACCGGGCCAGATAGTCACAAAAATGACTGTGGAGCCTGTGAAACAGGACGGCGGCTTTGTCTCGGCAGATTTGAAAAGAGACGTGCTTAAAATAGCGGTCATTGAAAGGCACATGGCTTCCGGAAGAATCGCTAAAGGCCTTGTAAAAGGATTCGGCCTGAAAAAAGGCGCCATAGCTTCTTCGGTTTCCCATGATTCGCACAACATAGTCGTGATAGGGACCCATGACGGAGACATGTACACGGCGGCGGTTCATGTGGTCAAGATGCAGGGCGGGATAGCGGTGGCTTTGAACGGACAGGTTATGGAAGCCCTTCCCCTTCCCGTCGCCGGTCTCATGTCGGACAGGAGCGCGGACTTTGTGCGGGAAAAACTGAAAAGGATGATATTTGACGCAAAATCCCTGGGCTCCAGACTGAACGACCCGTTCATGGCCATGTCTTTCCTGACGCTTCCGCCCATACCTGAAATAAAAATAACGGACAGGGGAATAATAGACGCGGTAAAATTCAAAGCAGTCCCGTTGTTCGTAAAAAAATGATGAAATTTATTCTTTGCTGTTTTTGCAGTTGCTGTTACCGGTTACCGGTTACTGGTTACTGGTTACTGCTGTTTCTTTTCTGTTTTTTGTCTCTGCCGGGTTTTTCAGCAGAAATTCTGCGCGGGCCTTATGTTGAAAGCGTTTCCCATGAAATGGCCGTGGTACGGTTCAGGACGGACGTTTCCACGATATCCTGGCTCAAGTACGGCGCTCATCCGGACTGCGATAAGTTCATGACCGTTTCAGCCGAGACATCGGAGCATGTTCTGCCTCTTTTCGGCCTTCTCCAGGACACGACTCACTGTTACAGAATATACCTGCCGGTTGAAAATTCAACCAATGTTTATAAGGCGTCTGAAAACGTTTTCAGGACTTTCAGGAAAGACGACAAGCCATTCCTGAATTTCATAGCATTCGGCGATTCAGGCTCAGGCTCCGATGCCCAGCATGAACTTGCAAAGCAGATGGAGAAATTTGAGCCTGACTTTTTTCTTCACACCGGAGACCTGATTGAATCAGGCCTTGATTCTGACGCCGACAAACAGTATTTTATGCCCTATAAAAACATGATTGCAAAATATCCTTTTTTCCTCGGACTTGGGAATCACGACTACGGCAAGAACTTCAAGGAAGAAGAAAGCAAGGATTTCCTCAGGCGGAATTACGTCCCTTTTCACAGCTTTCCCTTGAACGGGCTTCCGCCTCACTATTATTATTTTGACCAGGGCAACGCAAGGTTCATCTGCCTTGACAATAATTCCTCTTATGAAGCCATGTGGGCGCCTCCGATAGACAAGGATTCAAAACAGATAAAGTGGCTTGAACAGATTTTATCCAAAACCAAAACAACATGGAAATTCGTTTATTTGCATATCCCGGCGTATTCAACAGGCCTGCACGGCTCCATGGAATCAGTGAGAGAGGTTTTATCCCCCTTGTTTGAAAAATACGGGGTTGACGTGGTTTTCCAGGGGCATGACCACAATTATGAAAGGACGGCGCCTTTAAAGGCAGGCGTTAAAAGCGAATTAGAGGGCGTCATTTACGTGACTCTGGGTGGCGGAGGCAGGCCTTTGTATTTCCAGCGCGGCACCGACGAGTGGTCCAAAAAATTCCTGGCAGTTCACCATTTTGCGTTCATTGAGATAAAAGAAAAAAATCTGCTGATGAAAGTTTTTGACAAAGACGGAAACGTAATAGACACTTTGGAAATCCAGAAATAACAGCAAAAATGTAGTTGCATCCCTGCGTACGCAGGGATTGCTCTGCCTAATGTAGCAGTCGCATTGCTATGCGACTTTGTAGATGTACGCCCTTGGCCTGCTTGTAGCGGCGGAATTACCATTCCGCACTGTAGTTGCCGATTTATCGGCATTGTAGCGGTAGTCCGCCATCTGGCGGACTACCAATCGCCAAATTAACTATTGACAACTAAAGTAAACTCTGGTATAATATAGTTATGAAGAGCCATATACAGGTATTTGCGACCAAACTTCCCAAAGATTTGGTGGCACAGATCGCCGATTTATGCAATAAATTAGGCATCCGTAAGAATTTCCTCGTGGAGGAAGCCTTGAGGGATAAGATAGAGGACCTCTTGGACGCCTACGACCTTCGCCAGTCCATGAAGGAAGCCACCGGATTCCATCCATGGGAATCGGTCAAGAAAGGTATCAGGTGACCATTCCATACCGTCTTGAACTGGAAACAAGGGCGCGGAAGGAATTCCTTGATCTCCCAAAAGAAGCCGCACGAATGCTGGCTGCCGTCCTTGACGATCTTTGCCGTAACCCACGGCCACCGGGCTCCAAAAAGCTTCTGGGAATAGAAGGATACCGGGTCCGAAAAGGAGATTATCGCGTGTTATACGCCGTAGAGGATTCCAGAAAGATTATCAGCGTTTACCGCATAGGACACAGGAGAGAGGTTTACCGCCGGAAGTAAGAAAGGGGACGGAGGGGCCTTTCCATCGCTTTCTGGCGGGTTTGTCTTCCTCGCAGGTATTGTGCTATAATATTTTCGCGGGGTGGAGCAGCCTGGTAGCTCGCAAGGCAGTTTTCTCAGACCTTTCCAAGAAATCACAAGCAATCATCAGCCATCACCATATTGACAAACCTGCCATCCGTCTTATCATAAGGAATCATACGAAATCGCCAGTTCGCTCTAAAAACGAGCGCTAAATCGAACACCATTATCGCCCGAGCACTGCTCCTTAATTCCAATCAATCATGTAAATTTTAAGAGATAATTCTATAGCCTACACGGGAATATCTTTCTTGTATGTCATATCTTTTGTCAGAGATTGTCACAGTAAAAATCCTCTCCTACTCTGCGTCAAACCCTTTTTGGTGGCCATATATTTCTGTCTGGGACTGTTGGGCATTCCCGGTTCAGTCATGGATAAGAGTCCTACTTCCAATAATGGGTGGATATAGGCCTGAAGAAAATGTGCTCGATTCTTAAACTTAAGAACCGCCATAAGCTCATGGATACTTGTATGGTGCTTGTATGGTGCTTGTATGGTGCTTGTATGGTGCTTGTGCGGTTGCTTTGTTGAATGTAACCCGAAATCCCTGAACCTGTTCGAAAATAGGTTCCGGCAATCCGGCGGTCATCCACGATAAGAGTTTCGAAAAGAAAAGAACTATTTTTGTGGTTCCCTTGACCGGATTTGGTCGTAGACCTGTTTCAGCAGGTGTTGACCGACAATTTCCTTAAAGTCTTTCTCATTCATGAATTTGGCGGCGATTTCTTCATTCTGATCCATGCGATCAATGAAAATGCCTTCCAGCGCCTTGAGGAACACATAGCCGAAGTTTTCCATCGTATTAGCTTCGGCGGCCTGACGCAATGTGGTGTTTGCCACGGCATCCTCTCGGATGGAGTCCAGAAATAACTGGTCCGCGGGTTTGAAATTCGTGCCGAACCGTTCGTTAAGTATGTCTATGAGTATCGATAACTTGATTCGGCCATCGTGGACTTCGCCAGTGCCTACTGAAGTCGGTCCGTAAACAACGCCGCCTTTGCCGGGCTGAAGGTTTATGGAACCTTCGCTGATTTTCTGGAGACGGTAATATTTAAGAGCTATCTCGTCGTCAAAATGATAGCCGGGCCCCTGGTTAATTTTCGGAAGTTTTCTGATGAGGAATCGGATGTAGGAATAGAGTTTTTCCAGATCAGAATCCTGGAAAGGAATTACCTGCGCAAGGAAGGAATAAAGGTTCCGATAGGCGGTCAGGACATCCCGGAATTCCTCCTGCGTTTTATCATCAAGCTGTTTGAAGCGGTTTACAGCCGGGTCAATGCAGGCATTCATCCGGGCATGGTCGTCCGGTGTCTGGTTCTGCCTCGGTTTATAGAAGACCCTGCAGAACTCTTCCACCTCCGCCTTGTGATATACCTGCCATGCGTCAAGTTTTGCCTGCAGCTCATAAAGCTGGCGCGGGTCAGCCTGCTCGCCGACTGCTGTCTGCTCGTAATAGGGCTGAAACGCGTCAAAAATTTCCTGTGTTTCGTTCACAAAATCCAGAATAAAAGTATCTTCCTTGCCGGGATGGATTCTATTCAGCCGCGAGAGAGTCTGAACCGCCTGAAGGCCCGCAAGACGCTTATCAACATACATCGTGTGAAGCAGCGGCTGGTCAAAGCCTGTCTGGTATTTTTCCGCGACCAAAAGCACCTGGTATTCGTCAGTTGCAAAACGCTCAGGGAGTTCTTTTTTTCTGATACCCTGGTTCATGCCGGTTTCAGTGTATTCTTTTGCGGGGATATCCGGATCAACAACCTTGCCGGAAAAAGCCACCAGCGTCTTAATGCCGGTGTATCCCTTTTCGGCTATATATTTATCAAAAGCCTGTTTGTACCGCACCGCATGCAGGCGGGAGGAGGTGACCACCATGGCCTTGGCCTTGCCACCAATCTTATGAAGGACAAAAGTTCTGAAATGCTCTATCATGACTTCGGTTTTCTGGGCGATATTATGAGGATGCAGGCTTATAAACCGGGCAAGGGCCCGGGCCGCTTTTCGCTTGTCCACCTGCGGGTCATCCGCAATGGACTTTATCAGGCGGTAATAAGTCTTATAGGTAATGTAATTCTTAAGAACATCCAGGATAAAGTGTTCCTCAATGGCCTGGCGCATGCTGTAAAGATGGAATGGCTGCGATTTCCCGTCCACGCCCGGCCGTCCGAACACTTCAAGCGTCTTATATTTAGGCGTGGCTGTGAAAGCGAAGAAACTGATATTAGGTTGTTTGCCACGGCGCGCCATGGTTTTAAGGACTTCTTCCTCATAGTCGGGCAATCCCTGCTCCTCCGCCTGCTGCGATGCCGCTTCCCGAATCTGCGCCGCTGATAGTGTCCCCTTAAGTTCTGTCGCGCTCTCGCCGCCCTGTGAACTGTGAGCCTCGTCAATAATGACCGCGTATTTGCGCGCAGGGAGCGTGCCTATCTTCTCCGTGATAAAAGGGAATTTCTGGAGCGTCGTGATGACAATGGGAACCCCGGCGGTCAGGGCTTGGACAAGCTGGTTGGAATCTTCGTCAATTTTCTGCACAACGCCCTGCTTGTGTTCAAACTGGTAAATGGTGTTCTGCAACTGCTGGTCAAGGACAAGCCGGTCGGTTACCACAATAACGGAATCATAAATCTTTTCGTCCTTGTCGTTGTATAGGCTTATCAACCGATGCGCGAGCCATGCGATGGAATTGCTCTTGCCGCTACCCGCCGAATGCTGGACCAGATAATTAGCGCCGGGGCCTGCCTGCCGGGCATCGGCTACCAATTTACGCACGGCATCTAATTGGTGATAGCGCGGAAAAATCATGATATTTCTTTTGACCTTCTTGCCGCCGAGCGTTTTCTCTTCAACCTGAAGGTGGATAAAACGAGCCAGGATATCAAGAAAACTGTCCCTTTGCCAGACTTCCTGCCAGAGATAGGCGGTTTTATGTCCGCCGGGATTCTCTGGATTACCTGCGCCGGTTCCGTTGCCTTTATTAAATGGCAAAAAGTGTGTTCCGCTGCCGGAAAGGCGGGTCGTCATGTATGCTTCATCAGGGTCAACGGCAAAATGCACGAGCGTGCGTTTCTTGAACTGGAAAACAAGATCATTGGGGTCCCGGTCATTTTTATACTGGCGTATGGCGTTGCGCCATGTCTGGCCGGTCATGGGATTTTTGAGTTCAGCCGTAGCGACAGGGATACCGTTTAAGCTTAAAACCACATCAAGAGTGTTATTATGCTTTGTGGAGTAGGCAAGCTGGCTCGTGATAGTCAGACGGTTGGCGGCATATAACTTTTGAGTCTCAGGGTTTAGCCCGCTTGCAGGAGCAAAAAAAGCCGCACGAAAAAGTTTGCCGAAACTTTTGAAGCCGTGCCGCAAAACTTTGATGCATCCCTCTGCTTCTGAATTGAGCGCAGCACATAAATCGTTGAGCAAAATCTCATTAGCCCGTTCTTTTTGGAGGTTTTTGAGGTACGCCCATTCCTTGGGCTGGGTTTCCTGAATGAACGAAAGAAAAATTGCAGGGTCAATAGCCCGCTCCCGGTCAAAAGTGTCCTTGTTCCCTTGTGCGTAGCCGCCAGAAGTAAGCAGGTGATTTTCAATGGCGGCTTCAAAAGCCAGTTCAGTATGTTGTCCGGGCATTAGGTGGCCCCCCTCACATCAATTTTACCTGTCACCGCCGCAGAAATCAGCGCGGTGCGATATTCGCGGAGCTTATAGATACTCTCTTTAATTTTTGCAGACACCATATCTATTCTTTCTGTTTCATGGTTAAGATACTCGACGATTTTAGCCTGTTCATTGATATCCAGGGGGAGCGTTGTTAGGATATTTCCCACCTGTTGAAAATTCAGGCCTTCGCGTGAAACTCCATTTTCACATGCAAAGATTTGGGACTGAATTGGATTGGAGCAGATAGTCGCATAGAGGTAGTAAGGCAGAACATCTTTTTGTCGGGGACGGATGATACACACATGTTGATTTACATTTGATGGCCCCATGCCTTCTGGAATCAAACAAGACCGGCCAAGAGAAGCTCCGGTAATATTCAATACGACATCCTGTGGCTGAACACGAGTATTGGACATCCCCATGTCAATTTCAGGGCCAATAAACACGACATCATCTAGCCTCAAACCGTCAAAATGGATATTTTGACTACGCAAGAGCATAACCCCAGAATCGACATAAATTTCAGATCCGCCTCTTGGTGTTTTACCGCTCCCGATTTTAGTTGCCAACGATTTAATTTTTCGCACCTCCCAATGCGCAGGGATTTTGCCGATCCATGCGACGCCGGAATCTTTCATTGGAGCATTGGGATTAAGACCTTTGGTGACAGCGTGGCTGATGAGGGCGGAGCGCTTTTCTTGCAGAAGCTCGATCTGCCGTTCTTTTTTGGCAATCAGCGCGTCTATCCGCTCTGTCTCGCGGTCCAAAAAGGATGCAATGGCGCGCTGCTCCTCTATAAGAGGTAATGTAGCGCAAACATTGCCAATCACCTCACTATTAAGGTTAGCAAGGCCAGTTGTTGTATTGGAAAGGTAGTCAAATTGTTTGCGACCAAGCTCGCCATTTAAGACATACCACAAAAACCGGGGGACGGCATCTTTATGCGGGCGCAGTCGTTGCATAAAATTTGAATAGCAACAATTCAGCGCTTCTATTTCCTTGGTGACAATTGAGGTCTTTCCTATATGCAATGTTGACCCACTGGATTTGGTTATAAGAAGATCTCCTTCTTTCAACACAGCAGAAGTATATTCATGCGCACTTAGTCGGCGTTTTGCCGGCTCTGTAATACACCAGTTCCCATCAATAGTTTGTTCGGTAGATCGCAAAACGATAGTCCCGTTATCGTCAAAATCTTCACCCCACACACCACCATCGTTTTTTACAAGTATTGTCTTGATGCGTTTGATTCCCCAATGCGTGGGAATATCCCCAAGCCATTCCACGCCGGAATCTTTATACTCCGGGTAAGCTTTATGTTTTTTTTGCATGACTTCTGTTGCCATTGGTTTTATTCCATTTTCTTTTTGCGCTTCGGCATATGTTCCAGCTTTTTAACTTGATTTTCAAGCCCGGTGAT
>JACQWV010000067.1 GCA_016209085.1 Elusimicrobiota bacterium | reverse complement strand
TTTAAAGCCAAATCATACGCATAAGTCACAAACCAATAATCTTTTCTTGGAACCGTAGTCCCTAAATTAGATATGGCTGTTTGAAGATCAGTAGAGAGATTGTATGTCCATGTAACAGTAGAAAAGCCTGAAATGTAATTGAAAGTATCAACGGATGTTTCATACCAGACAGGCTGGCCGCTGTCAAACGCCGGACTAATGTCTTCCAGCCACCAGTTTCCTCCGACCAGTTTTATCGCCACTTTCACCGTATAAGTTCCTAATTTCGCCTCATAATCTCTTGGGCCGAAACGTTCGTCGTTGGCTTCGCCCGAAACCATTGGAATGGAATTTACATATTCAGCAGAGGGCGAAAGCACAGTGGATGTGGGCTTGTCAAGATCAAAGTAGGTTATGACATTAGATACTGCTGATATGTTTTGCGCTATGTCAATGGATCTTGCTTCATATTTGTATTTTTTATCACTTATGAATGAAATGTCGGAATCATTGAATTCCCAGTCCGGGTCTAATGTTCCGCCTGTATAAGACAGCCATATCGGAGACCCACACCCTATGAAAGAAGCGCCGTTGAAACATGTGGCGTAATCATTTGCAACGCCTGTAACCTGGCTGACAGCCACTGTAACTGAACTGACTCCGGTGTTCGGAGAGGATTGTGTGTTAGATACACCTCCAGCCACAGGAGTTGAAAATTTTACTCCTGAATAAGTGTCCCCGTTTATTGGATATGTGATTGAAACATTGGGAGCAGTTGTATCATAAGTTACGGTATAGGTTGAATAAATAGAGGCATAGTTTCCTGCATAATCCAGAGAGCGGGCGACAAAAGTATAAACAACGTCGTCTTTGAGCATGGGAGCGTCTACGGTATAATACCATGAAGTGGGGCCGAGCCTGGTCGTGGTCAGCGGCGGCCAGTCGCCAGTCTGCCAGCCAGAACCATTCCAGTATCTTGTATCTGCTCCGGAGCCTGTTGAAACTTTTATTTCGGTTTTGTTGAATCCCGCGATATCAGCGTTTGCAGTGCCGTAGACCTGTGTGAGATAATTGACTCCGCCTGTTGTCGGAGAGGTTATCAAAACAGATGGGGGATTATCATCAATTATAAAATATCTTATGTTTGTGCCGCGAGACTGCGGGTTTTCCCAGTTCCCGTCTCCGGTGTCATCATTAAGTCTTGCGTCGTCCATTGACTTTGTCTCTAATTTATATTCCCTGTCACCAGAGGGCCAGTTGATGTCTGATAAATAAAGCCAGTTCCATACCGGGCCCGAACCGCTAAGCAAAGAGTCAAACCACGCCGTGTTCTCCGTAACGGTCCATGAACTGAAATTATTGGCGCCTTCGTTCCAGTAATACGTGTCCCCGGCTGACAAATAGGAAAGCCTTATTTGAGTGGCAGCTACTGTTGAATTGTTTTGGGTGTAATAAGAGTCCTGCGTAGTTCCCTTGAATCTGGAGGCGCTGGCTGATTTGCCTATGTTCTGGGATTTATATCTCCCGCTAACTCCGTCAAGGTCGTCTAAGGGATAGTCTGTCATTGCGGAAGACGGCGCGGCCTTGTCAATTTTTATAACCACAGAGGACGCGTCCACAATATAAGTTTCCTGCACGTTTCCTGCCACATCTTCGGCTTTGGCAAGGATAAGGTATTTAAAACCGCTTGCTCCCGGGATAAATTTGGCGTCAAGACCTGAAGGGCTGTATGCCCAGTAAGTTGCATTCGGAGAGAGATAACCGTTTGCTGCCATTGAAATCCAGTAAATGCTTCCCTGATTGAATGATGTCCCGTTAAACCAGAGATTATTACTGCCGTCCCATTGCTGAATCGCTATCTGGATATTATTGTTGCCCCAGTTATCAGACGCTGTTCCTGAAATGGACGGAATGTACCTTATTCCGCTCTTATTCGCGTCAGAAGGGACAAGAATCACAGCCGTGGGCGAAGCCTTGTCTATCGTGAAAGTCCTTTCTGAAGCAGAGCCTGTGTTGCCTGCTTTGTCCTGAAGATAAAACTGCGCCGCATAACTTCTGTTCGTCTCCCAGGCCTGGCCTGTTTTGAAATAATCAGTGCTGTATTGGGCAATGCCCAGATTTATAGTTGCAGTCAAATCAGTATCGGACCCGGAGAGGGCCGTGAAAGTTGAAGTCTTCCAGTTCCAGTATTGGCTGGATTCCTGACGTTTTACCCTGAAATATCCGCTTTGCACCGCGCCGGGCGCCGTATCGCTCACATTAGCCGTAACAGTCGCAAGAGCCACAAGATAGCTTTTATCAGGCTGGGTTATGGATGCCGCAGGGTTCAATGAATCCACCACAAATTCCCTGCCGGTTCCAGGAACCTCGTCAGGCATTCCGGTTGCCAGCGCTTTTGATATTACCCTGTATTTCCTATTTACATTCCATTTATCGGATGTTATTGACCATTGCCATATTTTGGTCACGGTATTATATGAATCCACGCCCACAAACCCGGTGAAGGAATTGGTTGAAAGCCATATAGAGCCGTTCCACGCCAAATCATCATTTCCCGCATTTTCTGCCAAATCGGCCCCATAGTCAATGATTCTCAACTGCACGGTTGTGGAATAAAGCGCGGTTCCTGAAATTACAGGGACAGAGGCCGGTTTCCAGTGCGGAATACTGTCATTAGGAGTAGTAATGCCTGAAACAGGCGGAGGCGGTTTTAGCTTGAATTTGATGTAAGAAGTATCAGCCGCAGGGCTCCCTGGTTTTGTAACTTCATTTCCGGCCTGGTCAACCCCTTTTGCAAAAATTTCATAATCAACGCCATTGGCATTTGTAATCCATGTAGGAGTGGAATTGCCTGTTGCTTCCCATTTGTTGCCCGCGAGAATCGTAGCTTCGTAAAAAATCTCAGAAGCAGAATCCCATGCGCCAGCTGTGCGGTTCCAATATTTATTTAAAGAAGTATCACAATAGTTAGTATCAACGCATTTATAAGAAACATGGACTTTATCCAGAATTCCCGGAGAGTAATCAGAAGCCGAACCTTCAATTTTTGTCAATTCTGCTTCAAGTGTTGTGCCGTGAACTGGATATGTCACTGTTGAAGACGGGGCGGTAAAATCAGCCTTAATGTCAGTAACTGTGCTGTAAGCTATTTGATAATTGTTTGCCTTATCTTTTGCATAAATATTCATTTCATAAGTCTCGCCGGTCTGCCATGGGCTTGTATTTAATTGCCACCATGTCCCGTTGGGACTTAATGTCCCGTATGCCGGAATCTCGTTCCATGTATCAGGTTCGGCAAGCGCCCAGCTTGAATCAGAGATTCTCCAGTAATAGTCAAGAGCCGCAACAGTTTTTTTCACCCTGACAAAGACATTGCCAGTTTTGCCGTTTGGCGTGTCATAAGCAGTTCCCGCTATTTTTCCGGTCTGACTTATGTAACCATTGTTATAAGGATAGGTTATGGTTCCGGTCGGCTTTGTAAGGTCATAAACAAAGCTTGTCTTTAATCCGTATCCCTCGTCGTTTGTGGCGCCGTCTCTCGCTTTGGTCTGAATTTGAAAAATTTCGCCGTCATTATTTAGGAAAGCGTCATCTCCAATTGCCCTGGTCCATGGATCAAAAGGAGGCGTAATGGAAAAAGGATATACTCCTGACTGCCACCCGCTTCCTGTCCAATACCAGCCATCACTTTTCCTGATAAGATAAATCGCAATTTCATTTACTCCCGCTTTAGTGCCTAAAGGATAATCAAAACTTGTGCCTGTGATTGTCAGAGGTTTGATTGAATCATTATAATGTGCACCGTCAACAGGATAGGTTACTGTTGAAACAGGTAAATTTGTATCAAATATAAAGGTTTTAGTACTTAAAACAACATCCCAGTTTTCAGCTTTATCTTTTGACTTTGCCCTGATTCTGAAGGTTTTTCCAGATGTCCATGTTGAATTGCTCACATTATAGGACCAATCAGCAGATGAAACATATAAAGTTGTATTTACAGGGACCCACGGCGCATTAGATTCTAATCCATTGATCCATGGCGAAGCCTGAGAGGGATCATAATATTGGGTATCTTCTATCTTATAAGCTGTTATTTTAACTTCAGATACCCCAATATTATCTTCAGCTGTTCCGTTGAGCTGGGTAAGGCTGTTATAAGCGGCAGCGCTTGGGTTCAAAATTTTAGTTGAAGGCCTTTGATTTAAAAATGTCTTAGTTGAATAAATATTTGAATAATTTTGCGCATAATCTAACGCTCTTGCTTCAAAAGTGTAAGTTATATTCTCTTTAAGTATTGCAGGGTCAACAGTATAATACCATGAAGTCGGCCCTAATTTTGCGGTCTGTATCCAGTATTCTCCCGGCTGCCATTGGGATAATGAACTGTTCCAGTATCTGATCCCTTCTGCCCCTGTTGTTGATATTCTTATATCAGATTGTTTAAACCCAGCAATATCTGCATTTGCTGTGCCGAATATGTCAGTATTTGAATTAAGAGACAATTCAGTCGGACTGCTTATACCTATTAAAGGCAGCGTATCATCCACTATAAATTTTTTAGTCGGATATGGCGGTTGTTCCCAGTTGCCGTCACCTGTGCCATCTGCAAGTCTGGTTGCGTCCATTGACTTTGTTTCTAATTTATATTCCCTGTCTCCTGCCGGCCAGGTTATATCATTTTCAACATAAATCCATGAACCTGCTCCCGAAGCATTTCTCCATGCCGCTAATTCAGCAGCAGTTCCTGAACTGAAACTCGCTCCTGTCCAGTAATATGTATCCCCTGACAATAAATATGAAAGTCTTATCTGAGTCTTCTCCGGACCGGCATTATTTGCTGTATAGTAATTGTCTGTTGCAGAACCATAAAATCTGGAACCCGTGGCATCTTTTCCTATATTTGCAGACTTATACCTTCCGCTTATTCCATCGCTGTCATCAGCAGGCAGAGTTATTGAAGTTACAGGCGCGGCTTTATCAACATAAATAATCATTGAAGAAATACCAATGCTAAAACTTTCCTGCAGATTCCCAGCCACATCAGTTGAGCGGGTTAGAATTAAATACTTAACTCCTCCGGAGAAACTTGTATCAAGCCCTGCCGGAGAATATATCCAGCTCGTGGCATCAGGAGATAAAAATCCATTTCCGGCGCCTGTATAATTCCAGTAAGGTTCATCCTGCAATTTATTAAAACCAGAACCATCATACCACAATTGAGGACTACCCCATTTTTGTATCGCTATCTGCACGCTTTCGTTTTTGCCGTTGTCATATGCAGTGCCGGAAATTGAACCAATGCTATTTATCCCTGTGGTCCCATTTGGCGGCACAAGTATACGGGCAGTTGGAGAAGCAATGTCTATTGTAAAGGAGCGGTAGGGAGAAGGATAATATGTTATTCTATTGGCTTTATCTGTAATTTTGACTTGAACCTCATAAGTTTTGCTGTTTTCAAAAACAGGTAAAGGACTATTAAAATACCATGCCTCATTATTTGAATCAAATGCCCCATCATTGGCAGTTACTGAAAACCAATATGCGCCGCTTACCCATCCTGTCCCATTCCAGTAAGAGCTTTGAGCAGATGTTGTGATTGTAATTTCTACATTTAAGAGTTTTCCAACCCCGGTATCCTGTGCTGTTCCAAAAATTGAAGAAACGCTTTTTTCGTATTGGGCATTTGGCTCAACTAAAGTAGTTGATGGGTCATCTCCATCAATATAAAAATACCTCTCCGCATAAGGAGTTGGTTCAAGAGTAACATCTGCTGCAGCCCGGGATTTTACGCTAAATTGGTTTGTTCCGCCTGGCCATATTCCTGAAACATTTTTGGACCAATCAGAGCCGCTTATAGTCTCAACGCCAAAAAATCCGCAGGTTGACTCACCTACAACATAAGTTTCATCCGTGCAGCCGGCTAAATAAGTTACAGTTGAAACCCAACCACCGGGTGTCCAGACAGTATCAGGCTCTGGTGTAATATTTATTATCCTTATCTGGACAGTATTGCCGCCTGATAATGTTCCATTTATAACTGATAAATCCACTGGCTTGTAATAAGGAGAACCAGCAGGAGGAGTATTGATAGTAGAATCTGGCGCAGGAGTTATTTTTTTTATTTCTATAAATTCTGATTGAGATGGGGGAATCGTTACATTTGCCTGACCGGGAAAAACAGTTTTATTACCAACTTTATCCATTGCCCTTGCAAAAATTCTATATCTTTGATTATTGGTTAAACTCGGAATGCTTGAACCTGTAACAGACCAGTTAACAGGATTTGCCGTGTTTGTAGAAGCATCAACAAAAGCGCTCTCAGATGGATCAGTTCCGCCCAAAGTAAAGGTTTTGTTGACAGGGTCCCACCATTTGCTGTCTGTAATGCTGTAATAAGCAACCTGAACTTTTTTTATCTGAGTATTTGTATCCTGAGCTGTGCCTGAAACACTATCTAAAATAGTTACATTTTCAATATTTGGAATCTGTATCAGAGAGGAAGGCGGCGCTTTATCAGCTCTAAATGTAACTTGATTTCTTCCCTGTTGAAAAACTGATTCTACATTAGGGCTGAGTACATTATCTTTATCTAATGCGCTATCAAAAGCCCTTGTCTTAACTTTATAAGGTCTTCCATTGATAGTTGCCGCAAATAAGGTAGATGTGTTATATGAATAAGTGCTATCAGCAACTAAAGCCATGTCTTTCCATGTATTTGCACTGCCGCATGTTCCTGAAAAATCTGTGCCATTCCAGCAAGTCAAATCAACATCGTCTTTAACTTCAACCTGCATATTGCTTATTGAACCGCCGGATGCAAGCCCGCTTACCGGATTGTCAATTGCACTCCCCTTAATGGAAGTCAACTGATACCCGGACTCATTGCTATACCACTCATCGTCAATCGGCGAGACTATGGTAGAAGAGGGGGCTTGAATTTCATATTTGAAGCCTCGTTTTAAACTAGTTGAAGATTCTATATTCCTATAACTTGTATCAGGCAAATTCACATTGTCCTGTGACCAGGCATACGCTTTAAATTCATCCGCAGACGGAACTCCTGTCCAGAACCCGCCCATGCTCTGATGGACCCAGTCAGCGGCCGGGGTCTGGCAGGAATCATTCCTGGCCGCCTGCCAGCCATTTGCAGTCCCATTCCACCACAAAAGGTCCGACTGCCTCTGTATGCCTATACAGGTCATATTCAAACCAGTCTGACGCGTGGTATCAGGCATATCTTTTGATGTGCCAGATATATTTGTAAGTGTATTATCAGAATAAGTCCCATTATCTATTGGGTTTAAAACGACTGTTGCTGGAGCAGTCGCGTCATATTTAAAAACAACAGTAGAATATACGGTCGCATAATTCAGGGCTTTGTCCCTGGATTTTGCTATAAAGGTATATTCCTCACCGCTCAGCCACTTGCCGGCCTGCGCTACTTCCGAGGACTGCCAGACATCGTAAGGCACGGTTGTGGTGGTACCGGCTAGGTTCCAGATGCTATCAGTCTGGTCAATCCAGTTGAGGGAAGTCTTGCTCCACTTGGCTAATGGTGGATGCTCAAGACGGTATTCCACTTTGCCCACTTTAGAGATGGAGTCTTTGGCTGTGCCCTGTAATACTGAAAGCGAATTCAGGCCGTAATAGCCGCCGGCGACCGGGAAGGTAATCTCATTGGTTGGAACACCTTGGTCATAGTAAAAATAACCCTTTACAGCAGGGGACGTCGCAGTGCCAGTGGAATTGCCGGCTGCGTCTTGGCCGTAAACGGCCACATTGTACCAGAAACCGTCTTTCCAGTTTGTGGAGACATTTATATTAAAAGTATACGGGTCTTCGGTTGGAGCATATTGCTCATAAGTAAAAACAGGAGATGCAGCCGCGCAATCGGTCCCCCATTTATCCGTTCCTCCCTGTTCATATATACAATAGTATAAGTTCCTCTTGCCTATGACAGGGTCTGTAACATTATCCTTAAAATCAGCCTTGAGAGTATTAAAGACGCTTCTCCATACATTATTGGGATCGTCCAAACCTGAGGGCTCTGCGGGCATAAGTTGCTCAGGGATGATAACCGAAACAGTGGGTTTGGTTATGTCATAATAAAATTCTCTTGAAGGGCTGGTGCTGACATGCACGCTTACATCCTCAAATTTATCTGCCGCGACTGAAGTTATTTTATACTTTCTTCCATCTGTCCAGGCTGGAAGCTTGGTTTGGTCGGCAACATCCGGGACGGCCTTTACCGCCCAGTTAAAAGATTTGTTGCTGCATTCGTTTCCACATGACCAATTGGCCAGCTCGCCCGGCGCGGGTTGTTTTACCACATAGTACCAGGTAGTGGCGGACTGAAAGCCTGTTGCATCGTAACCCGTCCAGTACTGGTCATCTGCGTCATTGAAAACATTGTTCACTGAATCTATCACCTGCATTTGAGTTCTTTTTACTCCGACTAAAGAATCCGCGGATGTCCCTTGAATGGCCGTAAGGGAATTATTGCTTGAATTTGCCAATGGCGCGGTGAAATTTATAGCCGGGCCTGTTTTATCTATCGTGAAATTTATGGCACCGGATGGATTGCCAAAACCCCTGTCATTGGTTCTTCCCCTTGACTCAAGCGTAAAGCCCTGACCTCCTGTTTGAGCAGTATCATTATTCGGCCAGCCTGTATGATTCCACACGGGTATGCCGTTTGTAGCCTGAAGCCATTGCTGACCGGCAGTCACAGGATTCACATAACCTGTGCTGTCCCATTGATAAGAATCTGAATTTCTGATAATCCTTATCTGTGGGGTTATAGTGGACTGGTTCACCACTGGAGAAAAAGATGAAGTTCCTGAAATAGAAGCAATACCGCTTGAATAAAGTATCGGCTCCACAGGATAAGTAAGTTCTGATGTTGGAACAGTCACAGTAACAATACCAATCTTGAATACCTCCCTTGCATCATAATTGGATAACCTTAAATCCATGGACCCTGCTGAAACTGCCTGACTCACTGTAAAATGCGCCTGAATCTGGCTTGAACTTACAAATGTAACGCTTGTAATAGTAATCCCATCTACAGTAATACCGTTTCTTTCAAACTGAACACCAGGAGCAGGAGGACCATTTAGAAAATTACTTCCATTTATAACAATGTCATAACTTGCATCAACTCCAGAATCCACTATTCCAGCCCCTATTCCAACAGTCACAGGAGAAACACTTGTAATTGTAGGGTCTGGAAAAGTAGAAGTTACAATCCTTCCAAATTTTACATATCCTGAATCCTCAAAAACATAGGCAAGAGGCTGTGGAGGAACTACTGAAAAAGCCACATTTGGCCTTGTTCCTGCGGGCTGAAGCTCTATAGGACCAGCCCAATCACTTGCCACAGTAGTTCCGGTTGATGCTTTCTTCATCCATATTCCGCCTGAAGTTGATTTGTAAACTATAAAAAGCGTATTTGGACTCCCTCTGGCAATTCCTATGCTCACCCCATATGAAACCCCTGCAAAGATTTCTATATCTATGACAGATAGTATCCATGCACTACCGTCCCAGTACCATCTGGAATATTCTGTATGTTCACTCGCTGCAACATTATCATTTGATGCCATATGCAGGTTTCCAGAATCGTCAATAACACCAGACATATTCACTTCCCAGTTTATTGTTTTATCTTTAACATCAGCAGCAGGGTCAGGTATAAGAGTCTCTGCAAGGCCGGATGTAACATTATAAGGAATGACTTTATTATCTTGAGGAGAATTGCAAATAATTCTGTCAGGATTTATAGGGTCTGGAACTGCCCATATCCAGGGGCCAATTTCATCATCTACAAGTCTGGTTCCCATTTCATCGTGGCCATTTGTAAAATTTACGCTATTTGCGCTCCCTGAACGCCTGTAACATGGAATATAGTCGTCATTTCCTCCATTAGCACCTTCTCCGCAAAGAGCAATAAGCCATACATACCCATCATTAGCCCTTACTATTTGTACACTATTAGGAAAAACAACATTTTCATAGGAATTAAAACTATCAGGTACGGTTTCATTCATATCAACCTCATCTGAAAGTGGCCATGTTATTTCACCCCCTGAGGCTGGCAAAACATCACTTTTCTTTACATACACAAGAGGTCCTGGAGCTGCAGTATCAACTTCTGAATTTGGTCCTGCAGCCACATAGACCATATCAGTTCCTGTGTCATGCCAGACAGTTACATCAGGCCCTTCAAGGGCAGTCTCTGTGAAAATCTCCCATGGACCCTGCCATGAAACGCCATCAGAAGAAAATTTATATGATGGAGTTGTTCCACCCTCTGCATAAAAAACCCAGTATCCCTTTCCCTGGCTAAAAATAACCTTTCTTGAACTTGGATATTGAAGCTCCCCAGTTCCCACATTTGATGCAGACCCAAAAGATAAAGAAATATTTAAAAAAACTAAAAATAGGGACAGGCACCATTTTTTAATGGTCATCATCTCTTTACCTTGGATTTTTTTTACCAAACCCATATCCATTCCGTCGCCGCAAAGATTGCTTTGCCGCTATCCTCTATCTCCTATCCTCTCGCCTCTATCCCCTCTACGCTTTCCCCCTATTTTTCCAAAATTTTCAACACATTCTCTGACCATTTAGAAATTTTCTCATCTTTATTCTTCGTCAAAGTTTTCAATGCCAGAATAGATTTTTTAGAACCTATTTTATATAAACTTTCAATAGCTGATTTTTGCAATAGTTCCTCTTTTTCTTCTTTGACAACTTTAAGCAAAGCATCCACTGCCAGATTGCTTTTCATATTCCCAAGTGTTTCTATTGCTTTCCATCTGGTATTTCTGTCTTTATTAGAAATCAGACCTATTAGAGCTGAAACTGCCTTTTTATCTTTCGGAAATTCGCCCAATCCACCAATCGCGCCAAGGCGTAGACTTTCATCATTGCTTTTTATTGATTCAAGCAAAATATCTCTGGCCACTGAAGTTTTTTCTTTCCCAAGCATAATAGCTGATTTTTCTCTTATAATCGGGTCTTCATCTTTAAGCGCTTTTTTAAGTATTTCTGGTTTTCTGGCATCCTTTATTTTGGAAAGATTTTCCAGTGCCTTTCTTCTCTCTTTGAAATCTTTGTTTTCAAATTGGGTTTGAATTTCCGCTAACTGCTTGATTTTTTCTTTTACGTTTATTTCTTCCGCATATGACAAAACCAGAAACGCAAGTATCAGAACCGAGTTGACAAGCAATGAAACGAGCATTGTTTTTTTTACAGCCGATTTTAAATTCTTCTTCCCAGTCATGTTTCCTCTTTTCATGGTCGCCTTTTTTATATTTTTATATTTTATTAT
>JACQWV010000066.1:639-1241 GCA_016209085.1 Elusimicrobiota bacterium | reverse complement strand
TTTTATGGCCCAGCTGATTTTGCCCGAAAGTCCTAACTAAAAATTTTTGCCGCAAAAATTTTTACTATGCCCCGACCTGAAGAAAGGATAAAGGATTAGGGATAAAGGCTAAAGGCCGGAATAATCTCTTTGTTTTTCCTTCATCCTTCAGCCTTTATCCTTTAGCCTTTCTTCGGGCGGGGAAACCTTGGGGCAAAAATGTAGCGGCGGATGTAAATCCGCTTGAAGGGCGATTCACATCGCCCGCTACAATTACCGGCATAGCCTTGAGGGGGAAAGAAATTTCTCCCTCCCATCCTGTTGGATACAGTTGAATTGTGTCGCTTCGCTCCACCTCGGCAAGGTGTTGAAGAAAACCCCGTGCCGGGTAGGATAAAATGTTGTCGGACAACATTTTATAATTTTCCGGTAAATTATCTGTTCTCAGGGTAAGGCGGATAAGGATTGTATGGATAATACTGTCTTTCACTGACATAAGCGACTGTAAAAGACCTGCGGTCGCCGTTCATCCTCTGCTCAATAACCACGCTTCCCATACTTTGCAAAGAAGCCGCCGTTCTGACAAGAGCTTCTTCAGCGTCGCTCATAAAAGTATATTGTCC
>JACQWV010000066.1:0-629 GCA_016209085.1 Elusimicrobiota bacterium | reverse complement strand
AACAAGTTTATAAGTGTCCCAGTTTCTCCTGCTTTCCATGATTTTATACCCGGCGGCGTTTAAGTTGCCGATTGCCTGATCGAGAGCTTCTTCAGCGTCGCCCGCAAAATTAAATTTCCCGCTTTCAAAAGTCAGTATCTGGCTATACGAGCCGGGATATGGCGCCGGATACGGGTACGGTATCGGATACTGCGCAGGCTGAGGCGGAACAGGCACTATAAAGTTGATATCAATATCAACTCCTTTCTCTATATTTTCAACTGTCCCCTTTATATCCGCATATTGTTCCAATGTGACGGCCTGACCCGAATATACCGCTCCGGTATAAGCCAGGCATATACTTGCAACGATAAGGGCCTTTAACGCCGATTTTTTTATATTTTTCATACCTGCCTCCATATTTTCAAGAAAGCGGAGTTTCGCTTTCCTGTATACTTTATCTGAAAATCTTGCGCAAGGTAAGGGGTAATAGCCCTATTACCCCGCAGTTTTATGGCCCAGCTGATTTTGCCCGAAAGTCCTAACTAAAAATTTTTGCCGCAAAAATTTTTACTATGCCCCGACCTGAAGAAAGGATAAAGGATTAGGGATAAAGGCTAAAGGCCGGAATAATCTCTTTGTTTTTCCTT